>JBCCHH010000042.1:0-8347 GCA_039028855.1 Pseudomonadota bacterium
CTTCGCGACCGGCTGCAAATGCACTCGGATCGGCGCGGCCTGCAAGCCAGTCGAAACCGGCCCATGCTGCTTGCGGCAGATCGTACGCGTTCAACAGCCGGCCATCGGCCAGGCGTCGCTGGCGCACGCTGGACCAGGCTTCGACGCCAGGCAACGCAGCCAGAGCATCAAGCTGGGCGGGCTGCACATCGCCCTGCTCGGCCGACACGTACAGATCGGCACGCAACAGGCGCTCAACCCAATCATCGACCGCGCCACGAAAACCCAGAATCATCATTGCCATACCGATCGTGAGTGCCAGTGCCAGGGTCAGCGCAGCCAGCGCCGGCGCCAAGCGCGGGCGCGAAGACTGCAGCAGAGCCAGCGCTCGACCGGGTAGATTGCGCGGCAGCCGATCCGACAGGCGCACGAGTAGGCCGAAGCCCAGCACCGGAATCATCACCACCAGGCCGGCCAAGACCAGAAACAGGCCGACCAGCGCTGCGCCGAGTTGTTCGAACCACAGCACGACCGCAATGCCCAGCACGGCCGGTATGATGCCGAGCCATAGCGCTTGCGCCAATTGCAGGCCGGGTCGCGTGATGGATCGCACGAGCCGACCTGGCGGTACGCGCAGCGCTTCGAACAACAGCGGCAGCGTTACTAGCAATGCAGCCAGCAACCCCAAACACCAGATCAGCGCGTATAAACCCCAGCTCGGTGCCGATTGGATCAACGGCAGTTGACCATACAGTTCGCCAACCGGCACGGCCACCAGGTCAAGTAGTCGATCGGCCAGCCAGGTGCCGATCACCAAACCGGCCAAGCCACCGAGCGCGGCCAGGCTAAGGGATTCGCCGATCAGCAACTGGGCCAATTTGCGATGCGTCATACCCAGAGCGCGCAGCATGCCGAAGGAATGGCGCCGCTGCACGATCAGAAAATTGAGCACGCTGTAGACCACGAACAGGCCCGTGGCCAGCGCCAGCAGGCTCATCGCGGTTAAATTGGCGCGCATGCCGGCCGTCAGCCGCGCGGCAGAATCACGCCGCTCGGGTGCAGTTTGCCAGACCAGGCCCGCCGGCAGATTCCGCTGCAGCCAGTCTTCCGAACCGGGCGACACGAGTAGTTCGCTCAACTCGCCAATGAGGCCAAATAAGGCCTGTGCCTGGGCAATGTCCATCAGCAGGCGTCGATCCAATTCGGCATCGGCCGCAAGAACGGCTGCAATTCCCAAACTGAATGACAGGCCATCGCGTTCGACCTGCAGCGTCGAATCGGCATCCAGCCCGAGCGCGGCCAGCGTTCGTGCGCCAATGATCGCAGCCGGCTCAGCGTTGATGTCAATGGCCGTTGCCAGCGTAGCGCCCGGCCCGAGCAACAGGCTCGGATCGTTGCTGCCAACGAGCGGATCGAGCGCCACGATTTCGAAGCGCTGACCCTCGATACGAACAGGGATGCGCAGCACCGGAACCCAGTCGGGCGCACCGGGCAGACGCGACAGTTCAGCATAGTCCTGCACCGAAAGCGCAGCGGTTTCGGCACGGATGCTTAACGATTGCTCGCCGGCCAGCCGGCTCGAAGCCGCATCCAGTGAATCGAGCAGTGCGCTGCGCAGCAGCGCCACACCGGTAACAACTGCGATGCCGGCTGCAATACCGATCAAGGCCAGCAATAGCTGACCGGGGTGACGGCGAAAAAAGCGATGCGAGAGTCGGGCCAGCATTCAGGCCGCAATCAGCCGACCATGATCAAACGCCAGCGTGCGATCGCACACTGCGGCCGCCATATCGCTGTGCGTCACCATTACCATGGCGCAGCCGCGTGCGCTCAAAGCTTGTTGCAGTATGTCGAGCACCTGCTCGGCTGTGGCCTGATCAAGACTGCCGGTCGGCTCATCGGCCAGCAGCAAACCGGGCCGGTGAATCAGTGCACGCGCAATCGCCACGCGCTGCTGCTCACCGCCGGATAACTGGCTGGGCCTACGCTGCAGCAAATCGGCGATACTGAGTTCTTCGGCCAAGGCATAAATCGCTGGTGCCGATGTCGCTTGCCCGGTCAGCCACAGCGCCAGCTCAATGTTTTCGAATGCCGTCAGACTTTCGATCAGGTTGTAGTCCTGAAACACCAGGCCGATGCGACGCGCGCGAAACTGCGTACGCTCGGGCTCGGCCAATTCACTGATGACCTGGCCAAACACTTCAATGCGGCCCTGATCGGGCAGATCCATGCCGCCAGCCAAATGCAGCAGGGTGGATTTGCCCGAGCCGGATGCGCCCATCACGGCGATGCTCTCGCCGGCCTGAACCTGCAAATTCAAGTCGTCGAGCACGCATAGCTCAAGCGAGCCATCGTGATAGCGACGGCCTACACCTTGGAGATTGAGCGCTACCGACTCAGCCATCGGTTTAGTTTCCGGACAGGCGAATCGCGGCGGCCAGCACAAGCAGGCTAACAACGCTGACGCTCAAACCGAAGCGCAGGCGCCGATACCAGCCCGGCTGTAACGAATGCGCCCAGCGCCATTCGGCGAAACCATGAATCGCGAACAGGGCAGCCAGCAGCAGCAAGGCCCAGGCCAGCGGCAGCAGCAGCGCCGGTAAGGCGGCCAGAATCAATACATTGCTGATAATCAGCGGCAGTGGTGGATCAGCCGGTCGCGCCAGTGCGCCATCCCAAAGACTGCCACACATAAAGGCCAGAATCAGCAGCGCATATCCACGCAGTAGACTGAACAGCCAGTCGGGCGCGCCGATCCACACCGCAACGGCCAGAATAACAAAAGGAATGACACCGGCCCAACCCAGAATAGTGGCCGCCTGTTGTCGATTTTGCATATCGCTCTCCTGTCTTAACTCTTGCTGCAACGTTTGAAGACGATAACAGGATAAAACCGGTCAAACCAAAAAATCCCCGACCGGGAGCCGTGGTCGGGGATCAGTACTTGCCTGCAGTGCGAAGAGGGAGTCAGTTCGCCGATTGGCATTGCACCACAGGCATGCGATAGATTATCTGCAACGCTCGTGAATCGGCAGTGAATAAAAGCACAAGCTGTTCAGGCAGCGTTTTTGGCCTTCCGAGCGCGCTTCAGATAGACCAGTAGCTGCGAAACGGCAGCCGGCGTCATGCCCGAGATACGCCCGGCCTGGCCGACCGTGGCCGGGCGAGCACGAATGAGTTTTTCGAGCACTTCGTTCGATAGACCGCGCACCTGGCTGTAATCAAAATCTGCCGGAATGGTTTGATCTCCGGCTGCGCGGGCGCGCTCAATCTCCTGCTGCTGGCGATTCAGATAACCGGCATAGCGGATTTGAATCTCGACCTGCTCGGCTACATCCGCCAATGCGACGGCCGGGCCGATCGCCTCGATCTGCATCAATTGCGCATAAGTAATCTCAGGCCGCTTGAGCAGATCCGTTGCCGTCACGTCACGTCGAATGGTCGTGCCAAGCGCCTGTTCGAGCGAGCGCGCCAGCGCCGTATCGCAACCGATGCGAATGGATTGCAGTCGATCGAGCTCAGCCGTAATGGCCTGTTCGCGCTGCTGAAATGAAGCCCAGCGGGTATCGTCAACCAAACCCAGCTCACGGCCAAATGCCGTCAAACGCAGATCCGCGTTGTCTTCGCGCAGCGTAAGACGGTACTCGGCCCGGCTCGTGAACATGCGATAGGGCTCGGTCGTGCCGCGCGTGATCAGATCATCAATCATGACGCCGATGTAGCCCTGCGCCCGATCTGGCATCCAGGCCGCCTGACCGGCTGCACGCCGCGCCGCGTTCAAGCCGGCAATCAAGCCCTGTGCGCCGGCTTCTTCGTAGCCGGTCGTACCGTTGATCTGGCCAGCCAGGAACAGGCCTTCGAGTGGACGCGTTTCCAAACCCGGTTGCAAATCGCGCGGGTCGAGAAAATCGTACTCAATCGCATAGCCCGGACGCGTAATACGCACATTTTCAAGCCCCGGAATCGAGCGCACAAACGCCATCTGCACATCAAACGGCAGGCTGGTCGAAATACCGTTCGGATACCACTCGTTGAGGTCCAGCCCTTCAGGCTCAAGGAAAATCTGGTGCGATTCCTTATCGGCAAAGCGCACCACCTTGTCTTCAATCGACGGGCAGTAGCGCGGGCCGATGCCTTCGATGGCGCCGGAGAACATCGGCGAACGTTCGAGCGAAGCCTGAATGATGACATGCGTTTCAGGTCTTGTGCGCGTGATATAGCACGAGCGCTGGGCCGGGTGCTGGTCAGTCGAACCGAGAAACGAAAACACCGGCCGCGGATCGTCGCCGGGCTGTTCCTGCAGCTGGGAAAAATCAATCGTGCGACCGTCCAGGCGCGGCGGTGTGCCGGTCTTGAGTCGCTCGACATTGAACGGCAGTTCACGCAGGCGTTTGGCCAGCGCATTGGCCGGCGGATCGCCAGCCCGACCACCCTGCCGGTTGACCTCGCCCATATGAATCACGCCGCCCAGAAATGTACCCGTGGTCAACACAAGCGATTGGGCATGGAAATCCAGCCCCAACGCGGTTTTGCAGCCGATCACACGATCGCCTTCGACGATCAAATCCTCGACGCTGGTCTGAAAGATTGTCAACCCGGTTTGATGCTCGACCGCCCGCCGAATGGCGGCGCGATACAGATTGCGATCGCACTGCGCGCGCGTCGCGCGTACGGCCGGGCCCTTGCTTGCATTCAAGCGTCGCCACTGAATACCGGCCGCATCGGCCGCCTGTGCCATGACACCGCCGAGCGCATCGATCTCGCGTACGAGATGGCCCTTGCCGATACCGCCGATGGCCGGGTTGCAGCTCATCTGGCCGATCGTCTCGATGTTATGCGTCAACAGCAAGGTCGACGCACCGCAGCGCGCCGCGGCAAGTGCGGCTTCGGTGCCGGCATGGCCACCACCGATAACGATGACGTCGTAGCGTTCTGGATAGTTCATGCTGCTTTTATTGCCGGCTTTGCCAGCAAGCTATTGATCGGTTGGGCATTTTACCTTGAACTCGTACAGCTTTGAAATTTTCTTTTCGATATCAGACTGATGTACGATCAAATTTTCGATCCGTTATCATTCCTGCAGCTTTGTCCAGTCATTAAATACACGATACGTATGTCTCAAGCTCAAGCCTCAGGTAACGGAAAAGAAACGCTGGCGTTCAGGCGTCTGCGCAGTCAGGTCGGCAAGGCAATTCGCGATTTCGACCTGATCGAAGACGGCGATCGGGTGAGGGTTTGTCTGTCGGGCGGCAAGGATTCGTATGCCATGCTCGATTTGCTGTTGAGTCTGCAGCGGCGCGCACCAATTTCATTCGAGCTGCTTGCCGTGAATCTGGATCAGAAACAGCCCGGTTACCCGGGGCACATTCTGCCTGAATATCTTGATCGACTCGGCGTGTCGTGGGAAGTGATCGAACAGGATACCTGGTCGGTGGTCAAGCAGATCATTCCTGAAGGCAAGACCACGTGTGGATTGTGTTCGCGCCTGCGGCGCGGCATTCTGTACCGCTACGCCAGGGAAAACAATCTGACCAAGATCGCGCTGGGTCATCATCTCGACGACATTGTCGAAACCTTTTTCCTGAACATGCTCTACGGCGGCACGCTCAAAGCCATGCCGCCGAAGCTGAAAAGCGACGATGGCCAAAATATCGTGATCCGGCCACTGAGCTACTGCCGCGAGCGCGATCTGGCCGCGCTGGCCAAGGTACGTGAGTACCCGATCATTCCGTGCAATTTATGCGGCAGCCAGACTAATTTACAGCGCCAGATCATCAAGCAGATGCTGGCCGAATGGGATCGACGCCAACCGGGCCGAACCGACACCATTTTCCGCGCGCTGACGAATGTGAAACCATCGCACTTGTGCGATGCATCGCTATTCGACTTCAAGGCCCTTGCTCTGGAACGACTTCAAGCCGAAGCCTTGTCCTGATTGTGGCTGGTCCATTTTTCTTGTTTCAACGACCGTAGGCCAAATGTCACGTTTTTCGCGCAGGACATCTGGCGCTGGTCAAATTCAGAAAATTGGCGCAAACTAGGCTTATCAAATCACTGTAAGTTTGAGGGTACTCGTATGAAACGTCTACTTGCTTTACTTCTTGTGCTGGCTGTGGCCGGCTGTAACGTCAATTCCTCCGTTTCACTGGCCGATGGCGAAACCCATGATCGCGATTTATCGACCGTCAACGGCAGCGTGCGCGTCGGCAGTGAAAGTCAGCTCAATGGCGATGCCAAAACCGTCAATGGCTCGATCACGGTTGGCGAAGCGGCAACGCTGCAGGACGCGACCACCGTAAATGGCAGCGTGCGTATTGCCGATCGTGTTCAGCTACGCAGCGCCGAAGCCGTCAACGGATCAATTACTGCCGGTGAAAATGTCGTCGCCAGCGGCTTCTTTGAAACGGTCAACGGTAAAATCGACATCGGTGCCGGCTCGATCATTTCCAATGGACTCGAAACCGTCAATGGCACGATGCTGTTGCGCGGTGCTGAGGTGGGCAGTATTGAAACCGTAAATGGCGATATTACGCTTGAAGCCAACAGCCGCGTGAATGGTCCGCTTGTCGTCCAGCGCGCTAGAGGCTGGAGAAATGATGACGATGACTCTGATCTGGTTACAGTGACCATAGGTGCGAATAGCACCGTAGTTGGGCCCCTTCAGTTTGAGCGCGAAGTCAGGCTTCGTATCCATGAAAGCGCGAACGTAGGTGAGATTAGCGGGGCTGAACCGGAATATTTCTCCGGCGAACCGGCCAGCGGCTAAAACAACTCATTCGATGCTGGCCGGCCAGGACTAGTCAGCCGGCATCGATTCCTGCGACCAGCACGGCAACCAATCGCATCGCGCTGAGCTACGGGTCAATCGTAGCGAGTACCGGCGTGCTCAACCCAGCCACCGTCACCGGGCTGACTGCTATCGCGATGCGTCAAAGAAACCACACCGCCGCGTGGATTCCAGTCGTATAAGCCATGAAATCGAACCGTGTCGCCTCGCTCGATTGGAATTCGGTCTGCTTTATCCAGCGAATGCATTTTCGTGACCTGAATATATTCTTTCAGGCGCACAACAAAACTCTGAATATTACCGCCGATAGATTCATCGCCCAGTATTTGGGTAACCGGGGCTTGGCCACTGACCCAGATACCGGTACGACCTTCGCTAAACGTCTCGAGCAGACGATCATTCGAAATCTCAGCATCACTACCACCGCAACCAGCAATCAGCGACAAGACCATGACCAACAGGACAAGTGCAGAAGTGCGCATTGCATAACCTCAAGAAAAGGTAGCCCAAGCTTATCAGAAAAATAAACCGTTTCAAATGAAACACATGACCGATTAATCGCAAGCAGAAGGGCACGCAACCGGGAGTCGGTCCGTGCTTGATCAGATTCCGGCTTGTTTTTAGAGCACCGCTGGGCGCAGAGATCTTAGTGCTTGAGGTTTTTACGTAATCGTTCGAGTGCAGCGAGTTGAGCCACGGCTTCGGCCAGGCGCGCCTGGGCCTCGGCCACTTCCATATCGGCTGAACGATCGGACAAGGCACGCTCGGCTTCTTCCTTAGCGCGCACGGCGGCCGCTTCATCCAGATCGTCGGCACGCGCTGCGGTATCGGCCAGCACGGTGACGACATGCGGCTGTACTTCGAGCATGCCGCCCGAGACGTAGTAGCAGTCTTCACCACCTTCGGGCAGCATCACACGCACCTGACCGGGCTTGATCCGGGTCAACAGCGGTGCGTGTCTCGGTGCAATACCGAGCTCACCTTCCTCACCCGTAACCACCACCATCGCCGCCGTACCGGAAAAAATCTCCGCCTCGGCGCTCACGATATCGCAATGAATTGTCGATGCCATATGTTCTACCTTCCTAAATCGTGCGAGCTTTGTGTTGAATCGTTGGATAAATCGTCAACGTTTCTTATCGCTTCGCTAGTTCACCTAGGCGTGCGAATTTTGTGGGCTGGCAAGGCTTGAGCGCCAGCCGAAAGCGGAGCGTACAAACAGTACGTGAGCATTTCGGCTGGTGCGATAACGCCGCCAGCACGCAAAAGGCGCGTGCCTAGGCTGCTTGTTTGGCGAGGATCTTCTCGCCTTGTTCCACCGCTTCCTCAATCGTACCGACCATATAAAACGCCTGCTCCGGCAGGTGGTCGTACTCGCCGTCGCAAATGCCTTTGAAGCCACGAATCGTGTCTTTCAATGACACATACACACCCGGCGTGCCGGTGAAGACTTCGGCCACGAAGAACGGTTGCGAGAAGAAGCGCTCGACTTTACGCGCGCGCGCAACGGTCTGCTTGTCTTCCTCGCTGAGCTCGTCCATACCGAGGATCGCGATGATGTCTTTCAGTTCCTTATAGCGC
>JBCCHH010000043.1:0-8337 GCA_039028855.1 Pseudomonadota bacterium
ACGTGATTTTCATTCTGTAGAACCAATCGGCTCACAAAACGAGCGCAAGCGCACGCCGTGTAGCCTCGACGATCTACAGAACGGCGCGCTCGGCGGCGACCACGCCCGCACCCACCGCCGCGCCGGTTGACCCGACGCGCTTCATTTTTGCACTTAATGATACGCTGCACGTGCTTGACCACGCCATACGTGCGCTGCCCGACGGCGGCGGCGATCCACAGGCATTATCGCCACTGCTTAAACTCATCGAGCAACTGCAGCGGCGCGTCGAACAGACCACGCTGGATACGGCCTGGGCCGAACTCGAGTGCTGGAAGCAGGAAATCTTAACCGAACTGGTCGACGCAATCGTTGAACTCAGTGAAAACAAACGGGTCGTGATCAGCGCTGAAACACTGGCTGAATTCCGCATCTGGGTCGGCGAGTTGAAGAGACAGGTGCGACATAGCCGCAACCAGATTCAGGAGCTGTGGCCATGGCTGATTCGATTCGATTCGCTCTCATCCGAACCCATCGAACCGGGCTTTGATCAGCGCCTGGGCGAGTTGCGCACGCTGCTCATTGCCCAACATGCGCCGGCGTACTGGCCGGCCATCACTCGCCAGGCAGCGTCAGACATCGACGCACTGATTGATCAATGCAAGGCATTCGACGCCGCACACGCAGTCGGCATGGTCGATGCACTGGTCGGCTTACAGCAAGATTTACAGCACGGCCGAGCTGCTTGTGAGCAGCTATGCAGCGACGCCGCCGAGCTCAGTCAGCGCGCCGACGAGTGGCTCACTGAAATGGATTTCAGCTTCCTGTACGACCGTGGGCGCGATCTGTTCAGCATCGGCTACGATGCCAGCAGCGGCATGAACGACGGCAATTACTATGACCTGATTGCGTCTGAATCACGCCTGACCAGCCTGCTCGCGATTGCCAAGGGCGACGTACCTGCACGGCACTGGTTACACCTGGGTCGGCCACTGCGAAGAAAACGTGACTACGCCGTATTGATGTCGTGGAGCGCGACTCTGTTCGAATACCTGATGCCGAGTCTGTATCTGAAAACGCCGTCCGACAGCCTGACCGATATGGGCATGAAAACCGCAATTCGGCTGCAGCGCCAGTTTTCGCGCGGTTTCGGTATTGCCTGGGGCATTTCCGAATCGGCCTACTATCAGCTCGATGATGCGCAGCAATATCAATACCGCGCATTCGGTATCCCGGCACTGGGTTTTCGCCGCGATCTGGGCGACCGGCTTGTGATCGCACCCTATGCTTCGATGATGGCGCTCAGGTTCGATGCCGATGCGGTCATGGCCAATCTGAACCAACTGGAACGCGAGCGGGCGCTTGGGCTGTACGGCTTTATCGAAGCGGTTGACTATGGTCCGCGCGCCGAATCGGCAACGCTGCGGCCGCGGCTCGTGCGCACCTGGATGAGCCATCATCAGGGCATGGCCTTGCTGGCGATCAATAACGCCCTGAACAACGACATCATGGTTAAACGCTTCCATTCGGACCCGCGCATCGGCAGCGTATCAATGCTGCTGCACGAGCGCGTACCGCACACACCGCCGCCCATCCAGACGCGTCCGCATGCGGTGCCGGTCACAGCCGAGTTCGCCAACGCCGGGCCGATTACCTGGCCGGTGCAGACTCGCCCGATCGCGCCGCAATATGCGGTATTGTCAAACGGTCAGTTCACGAGTTTGATTAACAGCGACGGCGGGGGTGGCAGCTTCTGGCAGGGCCTGGCGCTGACGCACTTTGAAGCCGACAGCACGACCAATGTGCACGGCCATTTTGTCTATGTGAAGGATCTGGATTCCGGTCAGTGGTTCTCGGTTGCGAGCGATCCTGACGGCAGCGCTATCGATAAGCACTCAACTGAAAACAGCAAAGTGGTTTTCGGCCCGCACCGGGTCGAGATTCAGTGCCGCAAGCAAAAGCTGCTGTGCCGCATGACAATGGCCGTATCGTCGCGCCACGATCTTGAAGCACGCAAGCTCAGCATCGCCAATCAATCGGGCAAACCGCGTCGGCTGATGGTGGTCAGCTATGCGGCTCTGGCGCTGTCGTCACCGCGCGAATTTCGACGTCATCCAGCCTTTGCGCGGCTATTTATCGAATCGGAATGTCTGGCTTCGGAGCAAACGCTGATCTTCCGCCGGCGACCGCGCGATGCCTCAGGCAAGCCGATCTATCTCGGTCACAGCATCGTCACGAGCTCCGGCGGCAAGAACCGCTTCGGCTGGGATACCGATCGCGGCGCATTTCTGGGGCGTAATGGCCATGTTTCGCAACCCGCGCTATTGCGCGGTGATATTGAAAGTTTCGGCAACAGTATCGGCACGGTGCTCGATCCTGCCATTGCAGCGGCTGTAGAGATTCGCATCGGCGCCTATGAACGCACCGATCTGGCGCTGATGACCAGCGTCAACAGCTCGCGTCGGGCGCTGCTGTCTACGCTCGATGCCTATCGCTCGATGTCACGCGTTGACTGGCTGTTTGAGCAATCGCGCATGCAGAGCAGTCAGGAGTTCACCAACCTCGGGCTGAAACCCGAAGCGGCGATGCCGGCGACTGAGCTGCTTTCAGCCGTACTCGCGCCGCGACCAGAATGGCGCCGCGCCTTATCCAAGCCGGCCTTGCCATTGCAATCTGCGCTATGGTCGCGCGGTATTTCAGGCGATTTGCCGCTGATTCTGGCGCGCGTACACGATGAGCACAATCTGGAAACCATCAAACAACTGGTTCAGTTGCACTGTCTGCTGGCCGGTCGTCAGATTGCGATCGATCTGGTGCTGCTCGACGATCCGCCCGGTGTCTACGATCAGCCGATACGCGATGAGCTACGCGACCTGATCGAATCGGTACGCAGCCGCACGCAGCGCAATCTGCTCGGGCATATTCGCGTGCTGTCAGCACGTGAACTCAACACCGAACAGTGCGAAGCGCTCGAAGCCGCAGCGACCGTTATCATCGATACGCGGCAGCCAAATCTGATGAACTATTTCAAGCCCGACGCCGGGCGTACGCTGCCACCGCTGGTGCCGGTCAGCGCCAATCAGCCACAGGCCACATCACCGCTGGTGCCGCCCGAGGACTGGATACTGGCCAACGGCTACGGCGGTTTTATCAACGGCGGACGCGACTATCTGATTCATCTCGAACCCGGCCAGACCACGCCAGCGCCATGGAGCAACGTGCTGGCGAATCCGGGCCTCGGTTGTCTGGTGACTGAATCAGGCAGCTCGTGCACCTGGGCCAGCAACAGCAGCGAGTTCCGCCTGACGCCGTGGCCGAACGACCCGGTCAGCGATCGCTCAGGCGAAGTGCTGTATCTGCGCGATGAAGAAAGCGGCCGCTTCTGGTCAGTCACGCCACAGCCCTGCCCGACCGACGGCACACACCAGATTCGCCACAGCCCCGGGCTGACTGAATTTATCCATCACAGCCACGGCCTGCGTCAGCGATTATTCGTTCATGTCGATGTAAGCGAGCCGGTCAAACTTTGCCGTCTCAAAGTGCACAACGAATGGCCCTGGACACGCCGTATCACCGCCACCTATTTTCTCGAATGGGTGCTCGGCAACCACCGAGCCGACACCCATCAGCATCTGCGTTCCGAGCTTGACCATGAGACGCTGACGCTGCTCGTACGCAACCTGTTCGACCCAAACAGTGTCGAGAGCTACGGCTTTATCCGCGCCGATCAACCGATGCATGGGTTTACCACCAATCGCGCCGAGTTTTTGGGCCGCGGCGGCTCAACCCAAAATCCGGCCGCACTGTATCGCATTGGACTCGACAGCCAACTCCGTTCCGGCGCCGACGACTGTGCTGCGCTGCAGGTCCACCTGGATATCCCAGCCAATGAAACGCGCGAAGTCATATTCGTGATCGGACATGCGCATGGCCGTGAACACGCGCTGGAATTATCCAGCCGGTTCGCCAATGCTCAAACTGCAATCGAAAGTGCCGAGCAAGCGACGACGGCCCTGCACAGCACGTTCTCGACCATTCAAGTGCGCACACCCGATGCCCATTTCGATCGCATGCTCAACTACTGGCTGCCGTATCAAACGCTGAACGGCCGACTGATCGGGCGCACAGGTTACTATCAGTCCAGCGGCGCATTCGGTTTTCGCGATCAATTGCAGGACGCGATGGCCATGGTCTGGATGAACCCGGCACTGACCCGACAACAGCTCATCACCGCAGCCAGTCGTCAGTTCATCGAAGGCGATGTGCTGCACTGGTGGCACGAAGCACCGTTGCGCGGCGTGCGTTCACGCTGCTCAGATGATCTGCTGTGGCTGCCGCTGGTCACGGCGTACTACGTAGCAAGCACGGGCGACGCGGCGATATTGCATGAACCGATCGCCTATCTAGACGGCGAGCCCTTGCCACCCGAAGTGGCTGAACGGTATACCAATTACTATCCATCTGAAATTTACGGCACACTCTACGAACACTGCTGCAAGACCATCGACCGTGCCGCCAGCGTAGGCCCGCACGGCCTGCCCACCATCGGCAGCGGTGACTGGAACGACGGCTTTAATCAGGTCAGCACCACCGGGCGCGGCGAAAGCGTCTGGCTGGCCTGGTTCATGTTGCGCGTGCTGCGCGATTTCACGCACTGCTGCGACCTGCTCGGTGACAACGACACCGCTGATCAATACGACCAGCTCTACAACACGCTGACCGAAGTGGTTGAAAGCAGCGGCTGGGATGGCGAATGGTATCGCCGTGCCTACTACGATGACGGCACGCCAATGGGCTCGCGTGAAAGCGATGAGTGCCAGATCGATTTGATTGCCCAGGCCTGGTCTGTAATCGGACCGACCGAACCGGGCGAGCGCGCCAAACAGGCGATGCAATCGGCCATTGATCATCTTGTCGATGAAGATGCACGGCTGATCAAACTGCTGACGCCCCCCTTCGACAGCGGTCATAAACACCCAGGCTACATCAAGGGTTATCCGCCCGGCATTCGCGAAAACGGCGCGCAGTACACTCACGCTGCAACCTGGGCAGTTCTCGCCGCTGCCCGCCTTGGCGATGGTGACCAAGCTATGCAACTATTCCGCCTGCTAAATCCGAACCTGCATTCAAGCAGCCGCGAACAGGCCGATCACTATCGTCTGGAGCCGTATGTCATGGCTGGTGATGTGTACAGCGTAGGGCAAAACAGAGGTCGCGGCGGCTGGAGCTGGTATACGGGAGCATCATCGTGGCTATATCGTGTAGGACTTGAAGCGATCTTAGGTTTACGTTTGCATGCTGATGAACTGGCGTTTAACCCCTGCCTGCCGTCAGATTGGGATGGTTTTAGCGTTCAGATTCGGCGTGGCGCCAGTCTTTATTCGATTGAAGTTGTTCGATCAACGTCTGAGGTCAGCGATGATGACTCGGTGTTGATCGAGCTGGATGGCAAGCGGATATCGGGGCCAAGATTGGCTTTGCTGGATGATAGCCAGCAGCATCGGGTAAAGGTTGTTTTTAGTCACTAAGATTTATGGTGATTGCATCGAGCGCCTGGCGGGCGCGTACGCCGGTTAACCGTGACGGATCAGATAAAAGCCACTCAGCGCTGCAATAGCTTGAAATTTTCAGCCTCAGAGCAATCAGGCCATTAATCAAGCAAATCCATTAACCCGCCGCCGGCTGCTGCGGCATTTGCACGTCCTTCAAAGCCTCATCCGGTAGCACATACGAACTGCCAATCAGCGGATGCCCGGGCTCGAGCACCGTTGGAAAAGCCAATCCGGGCAATATCTTAACGGCAAAAATCTCCTCAACCGCATCGCTGAAACGCAATAGACCCACCGTTTCACCGGTTTCAAGGTCAATAATCCAGACGCCGCTGCGTCGTTCGGAGCCGTCTTCGGTGATCGGAATACCCTCAAAGGTATTGGTTTCGCGCACTTGCGACAAACCCACCAGCGCGTAACGATCAATAAAATCGAGCCCGCGCGTGAAACCCGGCATTTGTGCCAGCCGTTCGCTTTTGCCAGTCTTGGGGTCGTACCAGCCCAGGGCACCATAGCCGGATTCCAAAAACCAGATGCGATCTCGATACCAGCGCGGCGAGTGCGGCATGGACAAGCCTTCGACCAGCACTTTTTCGCGCACAATGTCGTACAAAATACCACCGGCATTCTTGTTCTCGCGCCAGCCGCCCGCCGTATCAGCCGTACCCAGTGCGGTGACATAGCGCGGTTTGCCGTCTACCACGCACAGACCGTTCAGATGGCAACGATCTTCGACCGCGTAGCCTGAAATCCACGGCGGTCGCCAGCGCGGCACGAAGCTATGGTCGAGATCGAGCGTGCACAGACAGGAAAAGCGTGTGTTGACAATCCAGAGTTCATCGCCGGCGAAGTCCAATTCGTGAATATCGATATTGCCGGTATAGTGAATCGAGCGCGGTATGAAGCAGGCATCGTGCCGGTTCAGCGGCTCGACCTTGGGCGCCACCGCCGGCGTATTGCGAAATTCAAACACTTCATTGTTGGTGCCGACAACCAAGCGGTTGTCCTTCAAGGCGATCCCCATCGGCCGGTTAAACGAGCAGAAATGCGTATTCAGCTTGCCGTTATCGGCCCGCAGCAGCACCACCTGCCCGGCTTGATAGGTCGATACAGCCACGCTCAGCTTACCTTGATCGAGCAGTGCGAGAAAGCTGTTGGTGAACTCGCTTTTCAGCGCCTCACCGGGATTCTCACGAATGCGCTTAGCCAGCGCTTCGCGCCGTTCTTTTTCGGCCTCGGCCTTTCTGCGCTTGGCCTGCATGGCTTCATCATCCGGATTGGCGTACTCGGTCGACTGGTGATCTTCGCTCACGATCGTTTCCCAATATTCACTTCAATGCATACCTTACCGCGAGCGCGTCTATAACAGGGTTCGGGTTTGCGGCTCGATACCGTTCAAGGCTCAAACGACCCGATTGCATTACACTAGGCAGCCATGAATCGCTTTGAATACATTACGGTCTGGCAACAAGATGAGCCCGACCTGCACGATGAAGTTATTGCCTTCTGGCGTGAGCACGGCGCGATTACCGATCCCAAAATCGCCGCCGATCGAGTCAAGCAAATCGTTTGGCTGACTCGATCTACCAATGTCGGGGAAATAGCCGCGGTTTGCACAGTCATGAAACGCCGGATTGACGACCTGGGCCAGGATCTGTACTACTACCGTACATTCGTAGCGCCGGCCTATCGTGATGGACTTGTAGTTCGCCGGCTGTTGATTAAAGCTTCCAGCCTGCTCGAAGAATGGAGCAGAAAGCATCCTGAGCAGGGTGCGGCCGGCATGTATCTGGAGCTCGAAAATACAATCTTTTCGAAACACCTGCGCCAGGCAGTGTGGCCGCGGCGCGGGCTTGAATACGTATACATCGGCAAAACACCGCGCGGACTGGAGCGACGCGTGCTGTGGTTCAAGCACACCGTAGTCTAATCGCTGGATCGCAAAAGACCGTTTGAAAATTTGGTCGTTTTCAGTTCGATCATAGTGACCGTATCAGCTCTGACTTCGTCGCCGTCGTCGCAAACTGAATGATCCAATCAGGCCCAGCAGTGCTGCGATCAATGAAACACCCCAGCTATTCATGGCTGGTACCGCCTGAGTTTGCGGAAGAAAAAACGGACCAGAACCCTCAACTGCGCCGATATCACAAGCATCAGCCTGTGGCCGCGGCTCACCGCGTTGATCTGTAGATATGCTCAGACCACACCCTTGAATACCTACCGGTACCTGATCCAGCACTATGCTGTCGGTAAACGGCAAATGAGTTTTGGTTGGGCCACCGTTATTGAACAAAGGACCAATTTGAGGGGCTTGACCGAGCAGGGCCTGGCTGGCGCTGTCCAGCATAATTGAATCCGAATTTGGCACTTGCCCAATCAGGCTGTTGGAAAATTCGAGCAAAACATCTTCGGCAGAATCGCCGAGATCAATATTTGTTTCGGATATTTGCGGCGCGAAATTATCGGCAATGATGGTTGCGTTGATATCAAGGACAGCATTGCCATAGTAGGAAAAAAATTGAACCCACCTGTTTCAGTTCCAGCAGTATTATCTGTAATAGTAGAAAAATTAATTGACCCCGACGAATCTTCCAGCCGAAAAGTCACTCCACCAAATTCTTGCTGGGCCGAATTTCCACTGATCGTAGTATTGAAAATATCTAGTGTCGAATCATTACTATCAATAACTAAACCACCAGCAAAAATTGCGGAATTATTTGATATTGTTGAGCCTGCAATAGTCAGAAACGAACCGCCTGTCAGAGAAATGAAGCCTCCTGCTCCTGCCCCAAATACAACTTCAGCATCG
>JBCCHH010000044.1:0-8154 GCA_039028855.1 Pseudomonadota bacterium
GATCAGCGTGGTGGTGCCGTATCCGGGCGCGACGCCCGATGAGATCGAAGAATCGATTACCAAGCGCGTTGAAGAAGCCATCATCGGCATCGAGGGTGTCGATCGCGTGCGCTCGACCGCAGCCGAAGGAGCGGGAACGATTACGGTTGAGCTCAGGGATTTTGTCGATGAACAGACGGTTAAGGACGATGTAGAGTCGGCCGGCGATCAACTGGCTGATTTTCCGCCGGCCGAAGCCGAGCAGGCCAGCATTTCGATTGTCGATCCGGCCAATATCATTATGCGCCTGGCCGTGTACGGGCCGCTGTCGGAGCTGGCCTTGCGCGACGTAGCCGAACAGCTTGAAAGCAGTTTGCTATTGCTCGATACGGTCAGTAACGTCAGCCTCGTCAACGTGCGTGCGCGCGAGATTTCGATTGAAGTATCCGAAGCCACCCTGCGACGGCATGGCCTGAGTCTGCAGGACGTGGCGCGAGCGGTCGATAACGCATCGGTCAATCTTTCCGCCGGTACGCTGCGCACCGAAGCGGGTGAAATTCTGCTGCGCACCGATGCCGAACGGCGCGCCGGGCATGAATTTAGCGACGTGGTCGTGTTGAGTGATACGACCAGTCGACGATTGCTGCTCAGCGATATTGCCACGATCACCGACGGCTTTGAAGATGGTGATCTGGTCACGACCTTCAACGGTCAGCCGGCCGTGCTTATTGATATCGAAACCGCCGACGAGCAGGATGCATTCGAGGTGACCGATGGCGTCAAGGCGTTCATGCAGGAGTTTGAACCGCCTGTGGGCGTGTCGCTGGCCGTGGTGAACGATAACTCCGCTGTGATTGCTGATCGACTGAGTCTGCTGATGCGTAACGGCATTCTGGGCCTGGCGCTAGTATTTCTGTTTCTGACCATCAGCCTCGACCTGCGCCTGGCGTTCTGGACCAGCGCCGGTATTCTGGTTGCGTTTCTGGGCGCGTTCATCGTCATCGATGGCTTCACCACGCTGAATATGATCTCGATGTTCGGCCTGATAATTGTGCTGGGTATCGTGGTTGACGATGCGATCGTGATCGGCGAGAACATCTATGAAGAACAGCAGGCCAATCCCGATCAGCCTGGAGAGGTGAGTGCGGTCAAGGGTGTGCTCGGTGTGGTGGCGCCGGTCACGATTGGCGTGTTGACCAGCATGGCCGCATTTGCGCCGCTGCTGTTCTCGACCGGCACGCTCGGTCAGATTCTGTATCCGGTACCGGTGGTCGTAATCGCGGTGCTGGCGATGTCGATGATCGAAGCATTTTTCGTGCTGCCGGCGCATCTGGCGCATGCGCGCAACTGGAGCCGCGGCGCGATGGTTCGATTGCGCAATGCCACGCAGCGCATGCTCGAAGCGTTTCGTGATTGCATCATGCTGCCGCTCGTGCACTGGTGCTGCCGCATGCGCTATGTGGCCGCGGCACTGGGTCTGGCCTGGCTGATTGTAACTTTCGGATTGATTGGTTCGGGCGCGCTTCGCTTTGTATTTTTTCCTACGATCGAAAGCGATGAGGTCACGGTTTCGGTCGAAATGCCCGATGGCACATCGTTTGCGCGTACGCAAGCGGTGATGCGCAAGGTCGAGCAAGCCGCGCTGGAGGCGGTTGGCGGATTCGACGAGCCGCAGGTCGACAGCTTTTCGCTGACGATTGGCACGCAGCCGGTTGCCGGCGGTGCCGGGCCGGGCCAGAGCGGTGGCTCGAATCTGGGCAGTCATCTGGGCAGCGCTACGCTGACGCTGGTGCCACCGTCGGAGCGGCAAGTCAGTTCGGCCGAGGTCGAGCGATTGTGGCGCGAGGCGCTTGGCCCGGTGCCGGGCGCTCGCTCGATCATCTTTGAGTCTTCGCTGGTCGGCGGCGGTGCCGATCTGAGCCTGGAGCTGTCGCACCGCAACGATGCACTGCTGGTTCGCGCAGTCGAGCGCCTGAAGCGTGATTTGCGACAGCTTGAAGGTGTAAGCGAGGTCGAATCCGGTCTTGAAGACGGCGTCCGCCAACTCGAATTCGCGCTGACCGACGCTGGTGCAGCGGCCGGGTTGACCACACAGGATATTGCGCAACAGGTGCGTCAGGCGTTTTTCGGCGCCGAGGTGCAGCGCATTCAGCGTGACCGCAACGAGGTGCGCGTGTATGTACGTCTGCCTGAAAGCGAACGCCGCTCGCTGGCCGATCTGGAGCGGTTTCGCATTCGACTGGCCGATGGCACGGACGCGCCGCTGCAGGTCATGGCCGAGATTTTTGAATCGTCCAGTCCGACCTCGATCGATCGTGTCGACGGCCGGCGCGTGATTGCGGTCGATGCCTATGTCGATGAATCGATCGCGACGCCGAATGAGATCACCCAGTTGCTGAATCAGCGCCTGCTGCCAGCCTTGGCCGAGGATTTTCCGCTGCTTGACTATGCCTATGAAGGCCAGTCGCGTGAGCAGCAGGAAGACCTGGCCACGCTTGGCGTCAATCTGTTGTTTGCGATGGGTCTGATCTACGTCATGCTGGCCGGTGTGTTGCGCTCGTACGTCCAGCCGTTCGTAATCATGCTGACGATTCCGTTTGGTGCGGTCAGCGCCATTCTCGGTCACATTCTGCTCGGTTATGATCTGTCGTTTCTAAGCCTGTTCGGCATCGTCGCGCTTTCGGGTGTGATTATCAACGGCAGCGTGGTGCTGGTCGATCAGTACAATAAATTACGTGACGCGGGCGATCTTCATGTCGAGCACGCCGCGCTGGCTGCAGCCAAGCGTCGCTTTCGCCCGATTCTGCTGACTACGCTCACCACCTTCCTCGGTTTGCTGCCGATGCTGACCGAAACCAGCCTGCAGGCGCAGTTTCTGATCCCGATGGCGATCAGCCTAGGCTTCGGGATTCTGTTTACCGGCTTGCTGACGCTCATCATCGTACCGACCGCGCTACTGATTCTCGAAGACTTTGGCGATCTGTTCGGTCGGTTTTCAAGGCAGGTGTTTAAGGCTGGATAATTGATCCGGCAATTCGTGTTGTTTAGCCATGAATTCATGACTTCTTGCACGAGCTTCGGCTAGACCGAACGACTACAGTGGCAGTATGTTTGATCAAGCTGTCACGCAAACTTCCAGCCAAACCATCACGGTGCCATCGGGTTTGCAATTGCCGCTGGCTGGGAAAAGCTATTCGGTTTGGTCGAGTCTGAGAACGCTGGACAGGATGAGCCTGCATTGTCCGATGCTGTCCCTAAAAACTGTGCTCAATGGCGAGGAGATATATCACTTCCGCGATCGCACTGTACGTTTATGTGCCGGTGAATTTCTACTGGTGCGCGCAGATACTGACTATGATGTACAGATTCAAACGCGTTTTGAAACACTGGGGCGTTGCTTTTATTTTGCCGCTCAGGATGCGCAGGTACTGAACGATTTGGTCGACCAACTGGGTACGCGTTTGCATCATGTCAAATTCGAGTGGAATGAATTGAATAATTGCCACCCGTTTGGTCTGAGCAGAAAAGGCACTCGAGCTGTAGCCGATGCACTGAGCCAGTGGAGTGCAGCCTGGCTGGATCAGTTGGCCCGTGTTGATCGGGTTGACCCGCTGACCAAGGCGCGTGTGCTGAATGGTTTACAACGTGCGCATCGTTTGATTCATGAGCGCTATGGCGAGCCCTGGACCGTCTCGCAACTGGCCGAAGCCGCGCATCTTTCGCGAGCGTCTTTTACCCGTTCATTTACTCGCTTATATGGGGTTTCGCCGAAGCGGCTGTTGGAGCAAGTTCGGCTGCAGGTAGCCGCGGCAAAAATCGCAGCGCGTACGGATTCGATTACTACCATCTCGGTCAACTGCGGTTACGCCGACCTGCCTACGTTTTCGCGTGCATTTAGAAGGTACTACGGCATAGCACCTTCCAGCTGGGCAAAAGTACCCCGCCCGGTCGCCTAAATCGGCACAAAAAATCAAGCTCGCTCAATCCATTATCGCTAGGCTAGCTTGAAGAAAACACCACAGGTTTGAATCTCCATGCGTTTGATAACTCTGATTTGTGCGGCGCTGGTGCTGTTCGCCAATGTAGCTTTAGCGAATAACCCTACGCTCGAACGTCGGCCGTTTTTGGGCGTGGCGCCGGAGGCGACGGATCAAGGGGTGCGCATCGCCTCGATCATTACCGGCGGTTCAGCTGAATCTGCTGATACCGCAGTAGGCGATATCGTGCTTTCGCTCAATGATCATGCCGTGGTGACACCGCAGGATTTCATTGAGCAGGCTTCAAATCTTGTGCCGGGCCGTGAGATTGAATTGGAGTTTCTTCGTGATGGGCAGACGCAAACGGTAACGTTAGAGCCTCGTGCCCGGCCGTTTGAGCAGCCTGCCATCGGTCAGGTTCGCTATGACCACGTCAACTATGCCGGCGGTCGCATTCGTGCCATCGTCAATACGCCCAATGGCGAAGGTCCGTTTCCGACCGTGTACTACATCCAGGGCTATCCCTGTTCAAGCGTCGAATCATCCAACCCCGATAACTTTAATCGGCGCAAGGTGCAGTCCTTCGTGCAGGCTGGTTTTGCCGTGGTGCGGGTTGAAAAACCGGGCGTAGGTGACAGTGATGGTCCGCTTGAGTGCACCGAGATTGGTTTCGATGAAGAGCTGGGCGGATTTGCCGCAGGCTGGGACTACGCGCGTGAACTGCCGGAAACGCGAGACGACCAGATGATCATGGTTGGCATCAGCATGGGTGGGGTACAGGCACCGCTGCTGGCAGCAGCTTCCGAACACAAGCCGCTGGGGATCGTCGTATGGGGTACGCGCATGGATAACTGGCATGACTATATGTACGGACTGATGGCATTCCAGCCGGTGCTGCTAGGTTATGCCGATCCAGTTGAGTCATTTGCGCGAGCCGAAGCCGCGCGACCCGTGCTGAAGCGGTTCTTGCTCGATCAGGAGCCGATCGAGCGCATTCTGAGCGATACCGCTGAGGCGGCCGAAGTCTTCGGTCGTATCGGCATGACCCCGAACGGTCGCTTCTTTGGCCGCGATGGCCGTTTTTTCCAGCAGATTGCAGCGCAGAATTTGCCAATAGCCTGGCGCGATTCGAACAGCGCTGTTCTGTCGCTATATGGCGCCAGTGATATCACCGCAATTGATGGATTCAGTCAGGAAATGATCGCTTCGGTAGTGAACTTTTATCGTCCCGGCACAGCGTCATTTGAAGTCATTCCAGATACCACCCACGCCATGATCAAAGTCGGCAGCCGGGCCGATTATCGTCGAAACTTCCAGCAAGGTAGCATGCCGAGCCTGGCCGAAGGCTATAACCCGGCAGTCGCCGAGCGTATGGTCAAATGGTCGAAGGATTTGCTCGAACCTGCCGAGGTTTCAGCCGGCACCGATTAACAACCGTAGCGTCGCGGAGCCATTGCTCCGATTCGACCCGTACCCGAGGTGTTCGCGTTGGGTTGCATACCGTCCATGCTGCATCTAAGCGAATGCAGGATGGCTACCTTGCACGCCGATATTGTCGTTTTGTGAACGAGTTGATGTACTTCTTTAGCGGCAAATGCTATAAGGTTACGCTTGGCTTGATTAACCTTAAGAAGCATTTTTGCGGTGAATATTCTGTATGCGCGTCTAGCGGTGCTTTTGAGCATATCGCTGCTGCTTAGCCTGCAAGTCTGGTTGCATTGGATCATGCTTCCGCCCGTAGTCGAAAGCGGTCTGCTTAGAATTGGCGGCTTTGCTGAATTGCTTGGCTGGGGCTTGCTGGTGGTTTTGCTAATCGGTGTGCAAATCTGGCAGCTTCCCTTGCGCATTCGTCAGACGTTAACCGTAGGTTTAACCGTCTGGTTGGTCGCGGCAACTGCGGATGTGATGGATGAGGTCCGTGTTCAGCCGATATGGCTATCGGTGTATGTCGAAGACGTGACTCGAGTACTCGGTATGCTTATCGTTACTTGTGGCTTGCTGTTTCTGATTCGTCACGTCGGTCGTACGATGCACGAATTGGAGCAACTTAGCATGGTCGATCCATTGACCGGCTTATCCAACCGTCGCATGTTCCGGCACTCGGTGCTCTCACGGGCCGAGCGCGGTTATTCACTGATCTTGATGGATCTGGATCATTTTAAGAACGTCAACGATCGCTTTGGCCACGATGTAGGCGATCGGGTATTGGTTCAAGTCGCCGAAACGCTGAAGCAGCATCGGCCGAGAAACGCTGAAGTGTTTCGACTGGGTGGCGAGGAGTTTGCCATCGTCACCGAGTCGATCACCGATACCCAATTGTTTGAGCTGGCTGAAGCCGTGCGCACGCAGATTTCTGCGTTGGATACGGCAGCGCAGCTCGTGCTGACCGTGAGTGCCGGCATCGGCACACTGCGTCAGAACGAAACCAGTGCGGCACTCATTCGTCGAGTCGATCAGGCACTGTATCGGGCCAAAGACAAAGGCCGTAATCAGGTTATGTTTGCCCAACCCAAGCCGCAAGAGGTGCAGGCGACCTGAGCAAAGCATCAGATGCATCGATTCCGATTCGATCAATCCGGCGGCCGTTGATTTACCGCTTCAGCATCGGCGCTTGTAGTTTCGGCGATAGAAGACTCCTGATAGAACTCGCTGCCAAAAATCTGCCAGAATGCGATGAACAGCGCGGCGATCAACGGGCCTACAACAAAGCCGCTGATGCCGACCATGGCAATACCGCCCAGCGTGCTGAGCAACACCAGCCAGTCCGGCAACTTGGGTCACGCCCGACCAGAATCGGTCGCAGAATGTTGTCGGCTAAGCCAATGACAACGATACCGTAAGCGACCAGCACAATGCCCGGAATCCAGCTGCCGACAGCCATCAGATAAATTGCCGCCGGCAGCCAGACCAGCCCTGCGCCAATGGCTGGAATCAGCGAAAGTATGGCCATGATTACACCCCAGAGCAGCGCGGCCGGAATGTCGAGAATCCAGAAGATGATGCCACCAAGCGCGCCCTGCACGATGGCCACGACCAGATTGCCCTTGACCGTTGCCCGCATCACTTCAGCGAACTTCTGAAATAACAGGCGCTCGCGCTCATCACCGAGCGGCAGGGTTGCGATCAGATGCTCGGTCAGCTTGCGTCCGTCACGCAGCAGGAAGAAAGCCACGTATAGCATGAGGCCGAGTTTGAGCACGAACTCAAACGTGCCCTGACCCAGCGCAAAGGCATTCGTGGCCAGGAAGCGGCTGGCGCCGACCGCTGCGCTTGCAGCCTGTTCCCAGATCGATTCAAGATTGATGTTAAAGCGCTCGAACAACGACTGCACAATGGGGAAGCCGTTGCGAATGCGCTCCAGGAAACTGGCCGGATCGATTTCGCCCGACTCAATGCGCTGATACAGGCTGATGCCTTCCTGTAGAAACTGATAAAGCAAAAACAGAATCGGCAATACAACCAGCACCATGCAGGCCAATAGCGTCGTAAATGCAGTCAGATTGGGTCGTTTCCCCCAGCGCCGATTGAGCCAGACCTGCAGCGGATGAAACAGAATCGCGACTATGCAGGCCCAAAGAATCGGCGCGAAAAACGGTTTCAGCAGCCATAAAAACAACAGACTGACCAGCCCTAGCAGCAGCAGGAAGAAGCGTTGTTCGAGTTTCTCGTTCATTGTGTTTCGCCGCCGTGTTTGTTCGATTGCAATCAGCTTACTGAAACGCCAAAGCCTGCGACTATACCCATTTGCCGGGTCCCTCACAAGCATGAAAACATGTGCTGACTCCTGTGCAACAAATGGTTTAGCATGTTGCGGAGCTTTTTGCCAAGCCTGATCTGTTGTCCAAACCGCCGATTCTCCTGTTGACCGAACACCCACCGCTGGCACCGCAGCAGCCTGCCACGGGTTTGAGCGTGCGTCATACGCGCATGGCACAGTGCTGGGCCGAAGAAGGTTATGCCGTTACCTATGCATGGCTGTCGGCATCTGGCTTGGGCAAAGCGGCTTCGGCTACTTCGGAATCGTTCGCCCGACTGCCGCTGACTACCAAGGCAAATAGCTCCGATGAACTGCGTCGCTGGTTGTCGCAGAACGCCAATGCCATGGTGGTGTTGGGCTACTGGGAGTTCGAATCGTTGCTGCCGGCTACGCTCGACGGCCCGCTATTTCTTGACTATGTTGCGCCGCGTCTGCTGGAGC
>JBCCHH010000045.1:0-8001 GCA_039028855.1 Pseudomonadota bacterium
CGGCCGTGCGCGCGCGGTTCGTTCTGTTCGCGCATGCGCATCTCACCGTTGCAGACGAGCGCGACGGAGCAGGATTCGGTAGCGGTGTCGATGGCGAGCAGGTTCATTCAATCTTTCCCCGGAAGAATTCAATCGCTTCGTCGACGGCATGCACGCGCGGCATCGGCGGCAGGCTGTTTAAGAACATACGGCCATAGCCTTTGCTGGTCAGGCGTGGGTCGCCAAGCACGAGGATGCCGGCATCGTTGCTGTGACGGATCAGTCGTCCAGCACCCTGTTTGAGTGAAAGTACGGCCGATGGAATCTGCAGTTCGCCAAACGGATTGCCGCCCGCTTCACGCACGGCGCGGATGGTTGCGGATAGTACCGGGTCATCGGGCGCGGCGAATGGGAGTTTGTCGATCACTACTACCGACAGCGCATCGCCACGCACGTCAACGCCTTCCCAGAAGCTCGCTGCACCGAGCAATAGACTGCCGGGCCGGGCGCGGAATTCAGCCAGCAGTGCATCGCGCGGCGCGTCTTCCTGCACCAGTAGTTGAAAATTGCTGTTCGCGCGTAGCCAGTGGGCGGCTTTTTGCAGCGCGCGGTGTGAGGTGAACAACAAAAAGGCGCGGCCTCGGCTGGCGATCAATAGTGGCAGTGTGGCCTGGAGCAGGCTTTCGGTATGTGTCGGGTCACCGGGTTCGGGCAGATTTTTGGGCAGCCACAGGCGCGATTGTTCGGCATAGTCGAACGGACTCTGGATGATTTCGGTCGCAGGATGATCCAGGCCCAGCCGCTGGGTGAAATGATCGAAGCTGCCGTTCACGGCCAGCGTGGCTGAGGTCATGATCCAGGTCGAGGGCAGTTCAGCTCGCAGTTGAGTAAATGGCTCGGCGATGTCGAGCGGGGTCAGATGCAGCGTCAGCCGGCCACGGTTGTTGCTGAACCAGCGTACGCCATTGGTTTCGCCGAGCAGCAGATCAGCAAACGTCAGGCGCAGGCTGGCCGCTCGGTCGAAGCAAC
The DNA here is from genome assembly GCA_039028855.1 of Pseudomonadota bacterium. GTDB lineage: Bacteria > Pseudomonadota > Gammaproteobacteria > Xanthomonadales > Wenzhouxiangellaceae. The sequence continues at coordinate 1,009 of JBCCHH010000045.1, forward strand.
TGGCCAGTTCGCGGCTTTGGCTTTGTAGCGGTTCGAGCGCTTCGGTCAATTCAGTGATGGCTTCGCGTAAGGATTGGAGTTCACTCATGACTGGCCGCAGCCGCTGCCAGTCGCCGCGTTCGGGCAGGTTGTGTGCATGGCTGGCGCTCAGCATGAGCCGGCTTTTCAGGGTTTCGACCGGCGTCTGCAAAAACTTCAGGCTGCCCTCGGCCGTGGCGCAGGCAGCTAAGGTATCGCGCGCGAGTTCGTTCAGTTGCCAGGCGCTGACGCTGCGCGAAAAGAAGCGCGTCGCGACATCAGGAATCTGATGAGCTTCGTCGACGATCACCGCATCGGCGCCGGGCAGTACTTCGCCGAAACCGGTCTGCTTGAGCGCCAGATCGGCGAACAGCAGATGATGATTGACTACGACGACATCGGCATCCTGAGCCTGTCGGCGCGCCTTGAGCACATGGCAATCATTGATGCGCGGACAGTCGGCGCCGAGGCAGTTATCGACGGTAGAGGTGACCATTGGCCAGATGCGCGAGCGCTGTGGAATGCTATCCAGCTCGCGGATTTCGCCCGACACGGTGTAGTTCGACCAGCGTTCGATGTCGTCAAGTTCACCGAGCAGTTCGTCGTTGAGTTCAGCTTTGAGCGCAACCGTTTGGTCCAGCCGCTGCGGGCACAGATAATTGGCCCGGCCTTTGAGCAGCGCGGTCGAGCGCTCGACGCCGGTCACTTTCAGCGCCAGCGGCAGGTCGCGCTGGAACAGTTGATCCTGCAGATTCAGCGTGCCGGTCGAAATGATGATTTTGCCGCCGTTGGCCAAGGCCGGCAGCAGATAGGCCAGCGTTTTGCCGGTACCGGTTGCGGCTTCGGCAACCAGATCGGTTTTTTGGACTAAGCATTCGGCGATGCGCTCGGCCAGTTGCACCTGGCTCGGGCGCGGCTGGAAATCGTCCAGCAGTTCGGCCAGCCGGCCGTGATGATCGAATTGTTCGGCGACGCTCAAAACCGGTTCGCTCGACTTAGAAACGCTCGGGCGGTGCAACGCGGCAGCCGGGCAGTTGGTCACGCGCGCTTTGTGCATCGGTCCAGTTGCTGCTGCGCTCGTAGGCGACGATCAGCGTGCGCAGGCTGCGCTCGCACAGCTCGCCCACGCGCGGACCCTGGTCGAATGCTCTCGAGGCGAAGCCTATCGCCTGTTCAAGTCGGTTCTGGCCGAGTTGAACTTCGGCCATCTGCTGCAGAATGGCTGGATCGCGGCCTTCGATGCGCAGTGCGCGTTCGAGTAGCTGTTCGGCCTGCTGCAGATTGCCGGCCTGTTCGGCGGCCAATGCCTGTTCGCCGAGTGTAACCACGGCTGGATTACGCAAGGTGAATACCTGCAGTGCTTCGCGATCGCCGACCGACGGTGCGCGCACGCGCTCCTCGATCGTGCGGTCCTGCCCCTCGGGCACAGGTGCCGGTGCGGCACAGGCGGCCAGCACCAGCACAGCCAAACCGATCAAAAACGGGCGGGCGGCAGAACAGTTTTCAGCGGGATACAGGCTGGTTTGCATGAGGTCTTCTGGAGCGGTAATCGAATCTGTTGGAACTATACACGCGAGAAAGATTCCATCGTGTGCGGATACTCGAATCGCTATCGACGGATGCAGTCAGAATACCGACTCGGCTGCGAATCGGCTGCAAAGGGTATTGCGCGCGCAGCGGGGCAGGCCGCATCGGCCAGTTCGGGCTTGGGCCAGTCGACCCAGAACCAGTCGAGCGAGGCCGGCCAGCTTTGGTTTGGCGCTTTTTGCGGCAGCGCGTCGAACAATTTTGCCCAGACCGGCAGCGCAGTGGTTGCGCCGGTGACCCCAGCCGGTTGTGCATCGTCGCGTCCGACCCAGACCACGCCGAGCCATTGCTCGGTAAAACCGGCAAACCAGGCATCGCGACGGTCGTTGGTCGTGCCGGTCTTGCCGCGCACAATCGCTCGCCTGGCGGCTGTTTGTGTCAGCCGATTGTTCAGGCTGCGACCGGTGCCGCGTTCAACCGCTTCGGTCAGTGCGAAATCGAGCAAAGCCAGTGCATCGCGCTCGCGAATCGGGCGCAGCCGAATCGGATAGCGGCCGATCACCTGACCCTGCTGATCGATCACATCGGTGATCGCTCGCAAGGGCGTCGAATAACCGCCCGCAGCCAGCGGTTGATACAGCTGGGTGACCTGCAGTGGCGTCAGATCGATCGCACCCAGCAGTGCGGCCGGATGACGACGGCTGCCGGGTGCAACGCCGAGCTGTTCGAGCAGTCGAAACAGCGCGCTGACGCCGACTTCAAGACCGACGCGCACGGTGGCCTGGTTGTATGACATCGCCAGTGCGGTCATCAGCGGCACCCGACCATGACTGCGACCTTCATAGTTCTGCGGTTGCCAGTCGGGTCGATTGCCGGGCTGTGGCAGCGACAGGGGCGTGTCTTCGACCGGCGTGACCAGATTGAAGCGCCGGCTGTCAGCCAGCGCCAGCAGATAGACGAATGGTTTGATTACCGAACCGATCTGGCGCTGCGCATCGAGCGCGCGATTGAAACCGGGGCGACGGAACTGCCGATCGCCGACCAGCGCGCGAATTTCGCCTGAATCCGGCTCGGCCAGCACGATCGCGCCCTGCAACTGTCGGCTGCCGTCGTCCTGCTCGGCCAGCCCGTTAAACAGGGCCTGTTCGGCATGATGCTGGGCCAGTGGACTTAGCGTCGTATAGATTTTCAGACCCTTCTCGCGCAGATCGGATTCACGGTAGTCGGCCTGGAGCTGGCGCCGTACGAGATCGATAAACGCCGGCGGACGGCGCTTGCGCGCCAGGCTGCGTGAGTCGGCGCCGAGCGAGCGTTGTCGGGCGCGTTCAAGTTCAGTCGCATCAATCAGGCCGGTTTCATAAAACACGTTCAGCACCAGGTTGCGCCGCGTCATGGCGCGCTCGGGGTTGCGCACCGGGTGATACCATGACGCGCCGCGCACCATGCCGATCAACAGCGCGATCTGGTCGGTCGACAGCGACTGTACCGGCAGACCGAAATAGTATTCTGCCGCGCGGCCGAAGCCGTGAATCGCCTGATTGCCGCTCTGGCCCAGATATACATCATTTAAATAGGCTTCGAGAATTTCGCTCTTGCTGAAGCGCGCTTCGAGGCTGATCGCCATCAGCGACTCGTTGAATTTGCGCAGCAGCGTGCGATCGGGCGTGAGAAAAATGTTCTTGACCAATTGCTGGGTGATCGTGCTGCCGCCCTGAACCAGGTCACGAGATAGCAGGTTGCGAAGCGTGGCGCGCACAATGGCGCGTGGATCGACGCCGTGGTGATAGGCAAACTGACGATCCTCAACTGCCTGAATGCCGGCCACAAGCAGGGTCGGAAATTCGCCGATCGGCACCAACGTGCGGTCGCGCGCATCTAACGGTAGCAGGCTGCCGAGTTCGGCCGGCGGCAGTCTGAGCAGCTCGCTAAAGCCACGTTCGCTGCTTTGCAGGCTGGCGATTGCGCCATTACGCAGCGTCAGATCGACCCGCATGGCCGGCTGCCGGCCGTCACTGAAGTCGACTGCGGGTAATGACAAGGTATAGCGGTCGCCCGCGCGCTGATAGCGCCCGGGTAGCAGCGGTAGCGTCTCAGTCAGACCAGCTGTGGTTAGCTCCAGTGCCAGATCGGGATGCGAAAGTGGTCGGCCGGTAAATAATTCCAGCGGACGTGCGTACACCCGCCCGGCCTGCGTCCACTGACGTTCAGCGAAGCGTGCGGTCGCCTCACGATCGAGCCACCAGGCCCACGGCGCAACCAGTCCGATGATCAGGCCCAGTACAAACAGCAGTGCAGTCAGGCCCCAGCGGCGCGGTGCATTTTTACTGCTCGAACGGCGTGGTTTGCGCGCGGCTTTTTTGCGTGATTTCTTGGTCGTCTTTTTAGCCACGGATTCTCAGTTTGAACGGTTACGCAGCACTGACATCAGTCAGGCAATGGCCGATAATTAACGGCTGATCTGAACGATAATTGTTAAACATGCACGCGCATTATAAATTTTCAGTCGAAAGCAGGTTCGATAACGATGCCTCTGGCGCGCAAGTTGCGTGTATGGCTGAACCTAGCGAAGTCTCGTGACCGATCCGAGCAATCATTCGGTGCACGAACGTCCACTGGTCGTGCTTTTGTGGCACAGGCATTCGGCTGAGATTGCCGTTGACCGACTCGCCTGGCTGGCCGAAGTTGATCACGTTATGGCGCTGGGCGCTGGCTTCGCTGAATTCACGATCGAAGGTGTGGATATCGAACGGCTGGATGGTTCGGTCACGCAACTGCCAGAGGCGCTGAAAAAAGTCCAGGCCGATTTTCCGCAGTCCGACGTACTGCTGTTTCGTAGCGGGCTGCAGGCGCCAGCAAATTTCGTGCTGCGGCTGCGGGCCTTGATCAAAGCCGACGAGCGGCCGGATCAGCTGGTTTTTCCCGGCAACTATTCGGTCGAACACGCCGAATCGATCGATCCTCTGCTCGGCCTGGGCGCGTTCGATGAAGACGCCGATCCGGATTCACTGGTGTCGCTGTGCGGTGACCGGCGCTGGCAGTGGAGCAATGCAGTACCACTGGATTGTCTGCTGCTGCGTGCCGAAGGACTGGCCGAGCGAGCCGATCGGATTGGTTTGAGTCGGGCTGCATTGGTCGATGACTTTTATATCGTTGATCCTTCAAGCCCTGAGTCTACCGATCGGCTGGAGGAAGCTGAACCACCGTTAGGCCATGTCCGCCTGCGCGCCAGCGAATTGCGCCGTGCTGGCGTGCAGCAACTGCCTGTATTTCGGCCGGATCAGCAAGCCGTCACCCTGCATATCGCACACAGCTGGGGTGGTGGCGTGTGGCGCTGGATCGAAGATTTTATCGAAGGTGATCGTGACAGTCTTCATCTTGTGCTGGTTGCGGTATCCGACGGGCCGGGCCAGCGTTGTGGACGCCGGCTCCAGCTCTGTGCGCTGGGTCCCGGCCGCGGCGTGATTCGCGAATATGAGTTAAGCCCGGATATCACAAGCACTTCGACTGCACATGCCGGCTATGACGAGCACTTGCGGCAGGTGATCGAGCGTTTTGGCGTAGGCCGTATCATCGTTTCATCGCTGATCGGTCACAGCCTGGAGTGTCTGAAGACGGGTCTGCCGACGCTGCAGGTGCTGCACGATTTTTATCCGCTGTGGCCATTTCTCGATTACGACCCGCTACCGATGATCGAAGCTGGTCGGGGCATTGACTTCGATCGCGCGTTCGAGCGCTACGGCCGGAATATGCGGCTGCGTCCCCGGCTGCCTGAATTCTGGCAGGGTCTGACCGAGGCCTGGCGCGAATGCATTGACCAGCATGCCATCGCGTTGATCGCACCGACCGAGCATGTGATCCAGCGCTGGCAGTCGATGAATCCGACTATGCAGCTGACGATCGCGCTTGAGCCGCATGGTTTCCGACCGTTCAGCCAGGCCGTTGAATCATGCGAGCCGGATATCGACCAGCCGCTGCACTTGTTGATTCTGGGGCGTCTGACGACGGGCAAAGGGCTGAATCTTCTAAAAAAAGCTTTGCCTGAGCTGCGCGAGCAGGCACGTTTGACTGCGCTGGGCTGTGGTCGCGAAGCCTTTTCTCTGCTCGGTGAATCGGGTATTGATCTGATCCCGAATTACCGGCGCGATGAGCTGCCGCAGTTAGTCAGCAGCCTGCGTCCGCAAGCCGCGCTGCTGCTTTCAACCGTGCCCGAAACCTGGAATTACACGCTGAGTGAAATCCGTGCACTCAAGCTGTTGCCGATTGCAACAAATATCGGCAGCTTCCGCGAGCGTATCGAACATGGCGTTGATGGTTTTCTGATCGAGCCGCAAGCCGATGCGCTGATCGATCAGGTTCAGGGCTTGGTTGAACAACTCGATACGCTGCCCGAAATGATCGAACAAGCCATGCCGGAACGAAGTCTGGCTGATCAGGCTGGCGCGATTTCGACTCGAATACCGGCCCATTTCGGACAATTGCCGGGGTATCGAGCTGAACTTGCCGATCAGGCCGGGTTGTCCCGACTGGCGGCCGATCTGGCCGATGCGCGCGCAAGCGCGCTGCTGGCGACGAAGCAGCAGGCCGAGATGCGCGCCGAGCTGGCCGCGCGCAGCCAATGGGCCAACACTATGGAACGCCAGTTCCGTCAGCGTAGCCAGTGGGCAGAGCAGCTCAATCGCGATAATCGAACGCTGCAGTCCGAATTGTCCGACTCACAACAGGCCTTGGTTGATCAAGTCGAACTGCAGCAACAAACGCAGCAGGCACTCAATCAAACGACCCAAGTATTGAATAAAACGACTCAGACGCTGGAACAGCGTTCGGCCGAGCGTGAGCGCCTGCAGCAACTGGTCGACCAGATGATGGCCAGCCGCTCCTGGCGCATTACCCGACCGCTTCGGGTGCTCAACCGCTTGCGTCACAGTCCGGTGTTGCCGCGATTATTCAATCCGCTGAACTGGCCGGAGCTGGTCGGTAAATTTTTCCACCACTGTCGCCTGCGCGGTTTGAAGCAGACGCTGTGGATGCTGCAGAACATGCCGCAACCTGAGCCCGAGCCGGCGATGGTCGTAGAAACTGCAGTGCCCCAGGCGGGCCAGATCGCCGAGCCGCTTGCGTTCCCCCCGGTCGAACAGCCGTTGATCAGCGTGGTCATTCCCGTGCACAACCAGCTTCACTACACGGCCGCCTGTCTGCATAGCGTGGCCGATGCGGTCAGTTCGAGCGCTTTCGAAGTCATTGTGGTCAATGATGCTTCGAATGACGATACGCGACGTTGGCTCAAGCGCTGCTCTGGGATTACTGTCTTGAACAACCGCGAGAACTTGGGCTTTATCGGTAGCTGCAACCGCGGTGCTGCTGCGGCATGCGGTGAATATCTGGTTTTTTTGAATAACGATACGAAAGTAATCGATCACTGGCTCGATCGCATGCTCGATCTTTTTCAGC
>JBCCHH010000046.1:0-7931 GCA_039028855.1 Pseudomonadota bacterium
CAGGAGGATTGGCGAGTCCAGGTTTCAATGCCGGGCTATCTAAGCGAAATCGATCGGCAGTCAAGAGTAGTGAGAGGGGAGCATATGCTAACTATTTTGATTGATTTGGTTAAGCAGGGCGAGCGTGTCTTTGCAGTGGTTGGCAGCGGCCATGTCATACGCCAGGAGTGGAACCTTCGTGCCGTGTTTGAACAAGAACCGGCTTGGGATCAGCCGGCTCTTGATGGGCTGTAATCTGAGACTCGTTTATGAACGTTCTGGCTTACTTTTTTGCGCTACGATTGTTGTAAAGAGCGATAAGACGCATCAGTTCAAGTAGTAAGCGGCAGGATGCTTTTGATCTTGAATTTTTTAGCTAACTCGCTTCCGCCCAGTCCTCCATTGGCGGGCAGGAGCAGACCAGGTTGCGGTCGCCGTAGACGTTGTCGACCCGTGCCACGGAAGCAAAGAACTTGTTCGATCTGAGTTCCGGTACGGGCCAGCCGGCCTGTTGACGACTATAGGCGTGAGTCCAGTCATCGGCTGCAAGCTCAAGCAAGGTGTGCGGTGCGTTCTTAAGCGGGTTATCGTCTTTGTCCAGCGCGCCGTTGGCGACGGCGTCGATTTCCGTGCGGATCGAGATCATGGCCTGAATGAAGCGGTCAAGCTCTTCGCGCGATTCGCTTTCGGTCGGTTCGATCATCAGCGTACCGGGCACGGGCCACGACATGGTCGGGGCGTGGAAGCCGTAATCAATGAGCCGCTTGGCCACGTCTTCTTCAGTGATGCCGGCTTCGGCCTTGAACGGGCGCAGATCGACGATGCATTCGTGTGCGATGCGACCGTTCAGGCCGGTATAGAGAATGTCGTAATGGCTTTTGAGACCGTTGGCGATGTAGTTGGCGTTCAGAATGGCGACTTCGCTGGCTCTGCGTAAACCTTTGCCGCCCATGAGCGCGATATAGGCCCAGGAGATCGGCAGAATCAGCGATGAGCCCCAGGGCGCTGCGGCGACGGCCGGATTGCGGCTGAATTTACCGTCGAGCATTCCGCTGACATGACCAGGCAGGTGTTCGATCAGATGCTTACGCACGCCGATTGGGCCGACGCCGGGTCCGCCGCCGCCGTGCGGGATGCAGAAGGTCTTGTGTAGATTCAGATGGCAAACGTCGGCATAGTCGGCGATTCGCGAGATGCCTACCAGTGCGTTCATGTTGGCGCCGTCGAGATAGACCTGACCACCGGCCTCATGTACGTCGGCGCAGATGTCGATTACGTCGGTTTCGAACACACCATGCGTGGACGGATAGGTGATCATCAATGCAGCCAGATTGTCGCGGTGCAGCGCAATCTTGTCATTGAGATCCTGACGATCGATATTGCCGCTGGTATCGCAGCCGACGACGACGATGCGATAGCCGACCATCTGCGCGCTGGCCGGGTTGGTGCCGTGCGCCGAAGACGGGATCAGGCAGACATCGCGATGGCCCTGACCGCGTGCTTGTTGCCAGTGGCGGATCGTGAGCAGGCCGGCGTATTCGCCCTGTGAGCCGGCGTTGGGCTGTAGCGATACGCCAGCAAAACCAGTGATCTCGGCCAGCATGGTTTCGAGCTGGTCGATGAGCTGGTGATAGCCATGCGCCTGATGCGCCGGGCACAGTGGATGCAGTTGCGAAAACTCGGGCCAGCTCAGCGCCATCATTTCGGCCGTGGCGTTGAGTTTCATGGTGCAGGAGCCGAGCGGGATCATGGCGTGGGTCAGGCTCAGGTCGCGGTTTTCGAGCCGTTTGAGGTAGCGCAGCATTTCGGTTTCGGAACGGTAGCGCTTGAACACTTCATGAGTCAGGAATTCGCTCTCACGCTGTAAAGATTCCGGCAGTGCGGTCTGGTCGGCCGGCATTTGTGCATCAAGCGCGTTCAGATCCATGGGTTGATCGGTCAATAATTTGATCAGTTGTTCGGCCTGTTCGAGTCGCGTCACTTCATTAAAGCTGAACGCGATTTGACCGTGCAGATCGGCGCGCAGATTCAAGCCGTGTTCTTCAGCCTGTTCGAGCAGGGTCGGTTTGCGGTGCGGGTCGACGTTGATCACCAGGGTATCGAAATAGGCATCGTGTACTGCCGGCAGGCCGGCGTCGCTTAGCGCTTTGGCCACCAACTGCGTCAGGCGATGGGTGCGTCGGGCGATCGTTTTCAACCCATCTGCACCGTGCCATACCGCATAGAAACCAGCCATCACAGCCAGCAATGCCTGCGCTGTACAGATGTTGCTCATGGCCTTTTCACGGCGGATATGCTGCTCGCGCGTTTGCAGTGCCATTCTCAGCGCCGGATTGCCGTGGCGGTCACGCGATACACCGATGATGCGACCTGGAATGCTGCGACGATGATCTTCGCGCGTCGCCAGGAACGCCGCATGCGGGCCGCCGTAGCCCATCGGCACGCCGAAGCGCTGCGATGAGCCGAGCACGATATCGGCACCCATCTCGCCAGGTGGCGTAAGCAGCACCAGGCTGAGCAGGTCGGCGGCCACGGCAATCATGGCCTGATGTGCGTGTGCGTGTTCGATGGTTGGCTGCAGATCGCGTACCTGACCGCTGGCACCCGGATACTGGACCAGCGCGCCGAAGTAATCGCCTTTAGCGGCGGCACGTTCCAGATCGGCCACCACAACGACCTCAATATCCATATGCGCGGCGCGATTCTGAACCACATCGATCGTCTGCGGCAGGCAATCGGCATCGACCAGGAAACGGTTGGATGCATTCTTGCGCGCGATGCGGCGCATCATGGTCATCGCTTCGGCTGCGGCGGTGGCTTCGTCGAGCAGCGAGGCATTGGCGATTTCCATGCCGGTCAGGTCCATGACCATCTGCTGGAAATTCAGCAGGCCCTCGAGCCTTCCTTGAGAAATTTCGGCCTGATACGGTGTATAGGCCGTATACCAGCCTGGATTTTCCATCACGTTGCGCAGGATGACCGGCGGGGTGTGCGTCGGGTGATAGCCGAGGCCGATCAGGCTGTGATGTACCGTGTTCTGCTCGGCCATAGCGCGCAGTTCGGCCAGCACTTCGGCTTCGGTGCGTGCGTTAGCAAGCTGCAGCGGCTGTTTCGAGCGGATGCTGGCCGGGGTGGCCTCATCGACGAGCGCATCGAGTGAATCGAGCCCGAGTGTTTGCAGCATCGCTGCGATATCGTGCTCGCGCGGGCCGATATGGCGGCCGATAAATTCGTCGTGATTTTCCAGCGATTGCATTGGAGTTGTGCGTTCAGCCATGGTTGTACTCAAATAAAGTAGTGATCAAGCAACAGGAAGGCGAACAGCGCCATCAGATAGATGATCGAATAGTTGAAGAAATCCATTAACAGGCGTTCGTTGCGGCTCAGGAAGATCGCAATCGAATAGCCGAGAAAGCCCATGTTCAAGACGGTAACGCCGGCTAGATAGACTACGCCGCTCATGCCGGTGAGAAACGGCAGCAGTGTAACCAGCATCAGAATGATCGAGTAAAACAGAATCTGCCAGCGCGTGAACGCCACGCCGTGGGTGACCGGCAGCATTGGCAGGCCGACGCCGGCGTAGTCGTCGCGACGGTAAATTGCTAATGCCCAAAAATGCGGCGGCGTCCAGACGAAGATAATCAGAAACAGGATCAGTGCATAGGCATGAACCTCGCCCGTGACTGCGGCCCAGCCGAGCACCGGTGGTGCCGCGCCGGCGGCACCGCCTATGACGATATTCTGTGGCGTGGCGCGCTTGAGCCAGGCGGTGTAAATAATGGCGTAGCCGATCAGGCTGAAGAAGGTCAAGATTGCAGTTAGCGGATTGACCAGCAGCGTCAGCATCAGCATGGATGCTGTGGCCAGAATCAGCGCGAAGATGATCGCCTGCTTTTCGGTCAGGCTGCCGCTCGGCAGCGGCCGGTTGCGCGTACGCGTCATGCGCGCATCGATGCGCTGATCGAGAATGTGGTTAATCGCGGCCGCGCTGGATGCGGCCATGCCGATACCAAGCGTGCCCCAGATCAATGCGTTGAGTGGAATCATACCGCGCGTGGCCAGCGCCATACCGACCATAGCGGTGAACACGATCAGCGCCACCACGCGCAGTTTGCACAGGCCGAGAAAGGCTGATACCCGGCTCGGTTGGGCGAGCGCTACATTCATTCGCCGCGACGCAGCCGGGTTTTATCCAGCAGCCAGATCATCGTGCCGAGCAGGAGCGCGGCCATGCCGTTATGCGCAACGGCATTGGCCAGCGGCAGGCCGCCGACGATGTTGTAGATGCCGATCAACACCTGTACGGTCAACAGGAACATCATCAGCAAGGCCGGTTTGCGCAGGTCTTCGATACGCCACAGGCGTAGAAACAGCCAGATGAAGGTGGCGACTACGACCAGTGCCCAGATGCGGTGAATGAAATGAATGGCCGCGCGCGCGGACTGATCGAGCACGCCGCCCTGGAAGTCATAGCCGACACCGCGCCAGAGCTGGAAACCTTCGGCAAAATCCATTTCCGGCCACCATTGGCCCATGCAGGTCGGGAAGTCCGGGCAGGCCAGTGCAGCATAGTTGGTGCTGACCCAGCCGCCGAGAAAGATTTGCATAATCAGCACGAGCAGGGTGATCAACACCGCGCCGAACTGCGTGCGTGCCGGTAAGCTCGGCGGTTTGATTCGGGCCGGGTTGCTGCGCAAAGCCAGCAATAACAACAAGGCGAAGGTCGTCATGCCGCCGATCAGATGGGTGGTGACGATGGCCGGTTTGAGTAGCAGCGTCACCGTCAGCGCGCCGAAAATGCCCTGAATAATGATCAGCGCAAGAATTCCAGTCGGAAACCAGACCAGTTGATTGGGATCAGCACGGTTGCGCCAGGCCAGTACGGTCAGAATGATGGCAATCAAACCAAGCAGGGTAGCCGCGTAGCGATGCACCATCTCGCGAATCGCCTTGCCGACTTCGACCGGGCGTTCATGGCCCCAGACTTCATTCGCGCTTTCGATTTCTTCGGTCGAGTTGGGCCAGGTGATCATGCCGTAGCAGCCCGGCCAGTCCGGGCAGCCGAGGCCGGCGCCGGTCAGTCGTACCCACGCACCGAGCACGATCACGATCAGGGTGATGCCGACCGCAATCCAGGTGAGTCTTCTAAACCAGGTCATTTGGGCCATTTTATTCACGTACCGTCCAGGTCAATAACCGACGTAAATCCTTGCGAATCCCGGTCGGATCGGCTGAATTTTCAAAGCGTTCAATTATATTTCCTGACGGGTCAAGGATGTAGAAAAAGCCTTCATCATTGCCTGGAAAACGCGCGCTGAGCTCGCGCCCGGCGGCTTCATGAAAAACAACAAAACTTGAATCCAGCGCTTCAATGCGCTGTCTGAATTCATCCGGAATGGTGTCGTCTGCCAGTATCACCAGGCCGATATCGGGAATATGCCGATTCTGTGAAGTCCGGATCTGGCGCATCATGAAAACCCGCTCCTGACAGGCTTCATTGCAGTTGCCTGGAATTTCATGCACGAGCTGCCAGCGGCCGATGAAATCGCTCAATCTACGGTTCTGACCGTCGGCATCGGCCAGTTCGAATTCGCCGAGCGGCTGTACCGGTTCAATCAACTCGCCGTGGCTACGGTCGGGATTGGCGCGCCAGTCGACCCACTGCGAGTTGAGCACAACGGCAATCAGGATCGGTGCCAGAAACAGGCCGAACAGAGCGATGATGGTGAGTTTGGCTTTCATGCGGAAGTTCTCTTGCGATAGTAACGAAGCGAAAGCACCAGCCAGATAATGAACACGACCAGCGCGATCAGGCCCCACTGGATAGCGTAGCCGATGTGCTTCTCCGGGCCGAAGGTGACAATGGTCCAGTCATCGCCGGTCAGGTGCGCGGGATGCTCGGGTGAGAGCTGGATGACGAATGGTGCCAGCTCGGAGCCAAAGGCCGCCTTCAGGTGGTCAACATCAAAATACGTGATGATATTGGGCCACTGGTCGGCATTCAGCGGCTCGGCTTCGCCGAGTCGTAGACCGACGTCGGGCGGCTGATTCAGCACGCCGGTAATCTCGCTGTCGATGCTGATTAGCAGGTTTTCGAGTTTCGGATCGGGCAGGGCTGCAGTACGCGCCGGCCAGGACGCCCAGCCGCGATTGACCAATACAATACGACCTTGGTCGCCAATAAATGGGGTGAATACGTGTACGCCGGTTTGAAAACTGCGCACCTGATTATCGAGCAGAACCTGACGTGTGTCGTCGAAGCGGCCGCGCGCGCGAATATGCTGTGGCAGGTTTGGCTGACTGCCCAGGTCGGCCAGGTTGGATACGCGTTCGGAATTCCAGTCAGCCAGAAGATCAGTTTTGAATTCAGCGCGCTCGAGTTGCCAGTTCATCAGCGCAAGGCATGCGATGATCACGGCTATTGCGGCCAGATGCGGAAGCCAGCTTTTCATTTGCGGGCGATCGGGTTTATCGCTTCGATTGACGCAATTCCGTAACAATATGAATTACGATACGCAAGCTGAAATACATTGGATCGGTTTGTGATCGGGAAAATCATCATCATCGCTTTTCTGCTCGGCATTCTGTACAGCCTGGCTTCAAGTTTCTACTTTCTGGTTCACGACAAAGGCGAAGGAGATCGCACCGTTCGCCGGTTGATGTGGCGGGTTGGTTTGTCGCTGGTTCTGCTTCTGATTCTGTTTGTGAGCTTCAAGCTGGGCTGGATCGAACCGCAGGGGGTAAATCCAGTGCGTTATTCAACGCCACAGTCGTAATTTTCGGTTCAATCATGCGATATGGCCGTGAATCAACGGCCAATGCAAAACGGCTCGTCGGCTAGCCGACTAGAGTCGGTCTGATCAGCCTAACTTGCTTAGCACATAATCGGCGCTGGATACGCGAAACTCGCCGCCGGATTCCACCATCAACTCATCGACGCGACCGTCGCGCACAATCATCGCGAAACGCTGTGAGCGTAGTCCCATACCAAAGCCGCGGCCGTCCATCTCCAGCCCCAGCGCCTGGGTGAAATCACCATTGCCGTCCGCGACCATGATGATATTGTCTGAGACGCCAGCGCTTTTGCCCCAGGCATCCATAACAAAAATATCATTCACGGCCATGCATACAATACGATCGACGCCGGCGGCCAGAATTTCATCGGCCTGCTCGATAAACCCTGGAAGATGTTTGGCTGAACAGGTTGGCGTGAATGCACCCGGTACCGCGAACAGTACGGTCGTACCGACTTGCATGAGTTCAGCTGCATCGACTGGGCTTGGGCCGTTTTCGGTCATCAACGTTAACTGCGCCTGCGGCAGAGAATCGCCGACAGCAATGGTAGTCTGGTCATTCATGTCAGGCAGCTCCAAGTGCATCGTTCATGGCGGAAATGAGTTCTTTTTTGTCAACAGGCTTGGTCAGGTAAGCACTTGCACCCTGGCGCATACCCCAGATGCGGTCGGTTTCCTGATCTTTGGTGGTGACGAAAATAATTGGAATATCGGCCGTTTCGGCGTTTCTCGAAATTTTGCGCGTGGCCTGAAAACCGTTCAGTCCCGGCATCACCACATCCATCAGAATCAGGTCCGGGTGGTTGCTGACTGCGGCTGAGATACCGGCCTCGCCATCTTCTGCGGTCACGACCTCATGGCCCTGTTCCTCGATCAGTTTGGACAGCGTATATCGCTGGGTTTCGGAATCGTCTACGATTAGTACTTTAGCCATCGAAATGCCCTCTTTGTACTCAAATACTCAGGTGCTGACTATACTACAGATGATTCAGCCAGACCGTTTCCGGGCCACCTGCCCGCGCCCGTTGCTTGAGACAATCAGGATTCTGCAATGCGCACCAGAATGCGGCCGATTGAGCCGCCTTTAAGCACGTTTTCAAAGCGATTTGGCAGCTCATCCAGAACAATTTCCTCACGTTCGATCTTTGCTAAATGACG
>JBCCHH010000047.1:0-7931 GCA_039028855.1 Pseudomonadota bacterium
AAATTAATAAAAACAATAATTTAATATTTAAAATAGTTGTGATTTCGCTGAAAATCGCTGCTACCTACAAGCATCATTGGCTGGGTCGTGGGCTTGCGGCGATCATTTCAGCAGTTGGCTAACTGCGCGAAACTGCGGGTGATGCGCGTTGTTCATAAGCTCGAACAAGGCCATTTCAACACTGCTCAGATAAATACCGGCCGACTGCATGCGTCGGTATGCGATATCGCGGTTAAAGGCGCTGCGCGATGAACAGGCATCTGTGATTACATGTACTTCAAAGTCGTTTTGCTGCAGTGCGGCGGCTGTCTGCCATACGCAAACATGTGCTTCGATGCCGCACAACAATACTTTGTTTCGCCCTGATGTTTGAAGCTTGTAGCGCAATACATCATCGCCCCAGCAACCGAAGCTGGATTTCTCCAGCGGCGTAAGTCCATGCAGCGGTTTCTGTAGTTCATCGACGGTCAGCCCGAGCTTGTCGGGCAACTGCTCGGCCCAGACGATCGGCACATCCAGCAAACGACAGGCTTCGATCAGAATCTGTTGTGCGCGAATCATCGTGTCGGACTCGTACATCAAGCGCGCGAGCCTGCCTTGCACGTCGACAACGACCAACTGACTTTCCGTGATTTTAAGATGACCCGGCAATGAGCGATCCATACCGATAATCCTAGCAAAAGCCCGGCGCTACTTCAAAAGCTAGGACTTGCAATCTTCGCTCAAATGTGTAGCGTAAAAATAGCGATGGATGTTTCTGATTATAAATCAAGCGATTTCTACGACGAACTGATCGCTGCCGGCGGTCGACCGCGTGCCGCGGCGCGCGCGGTGTGGAAATACTTGAAAAGCCTGGATCGTGATGAACTCAACGAGCGCAAAGCCGCTTGTGAAGTGGCCGCACTGGTCGCCGGCATCACCTTCCGCGTGTATTTCGAAGACACCGGCATCGACCGTGCCATGCCGTTCGACCTGATTCCGCGCGTCATTCCGAAAAAAGAATGGGATCGGGTGTCAGCCGGGCTCGAGCAGCGCGTGCATGCGTTGAATCTGTTTATTAACGATCTGTACAACGACCAGAAGATTATCAGAGACGGCGTGTTCCCGGCTGAACTGCTAGCGGACTCGGAAAATTTCCGTGCGCAATGCCGTGGCTTTTCGCCGCCGCTCGGCATCTGGGCGCACATCTGCGGCACCGATCTGGTGCGTGATGATGCGGGTGAGCTGCTCGTGCTTGAAGATAACCTGCGCATTCCGTCGGGCGTGTCGTATATGCTCGAAAACCGTCAGGTCATGAAACGCGTGTTTCCTGAGTTATTCGAAGATTCAGGCATTCAGCCGGTCGATGAATACCCGGCGCAGTTGTTCGACACGCTGGCCTCGCTGTCGCCGCGGCCGGCCGATTATCCGACCGTGGTCGTGCTGACGCCCGGTGCGTTCAATTCGGCCTATTTCGAGCATGCCTATCTGGCCCAGATGATGGGCGTGGAGCTGGTCGAAGGGCGCGATCTCGTCGTCGATGACAACAATCAGGTGTTTATGCGCACGATTGCCGGGTTGGAACGGGTCGATGTGATTTATCGGCGCATTGACGATGCCTTTCTCGACCCCGAAGTATTCCGCGCTGACTCGCTGCTCGGCGTACCCGGCCTGATGCGGGCCTGGCGCGCAGGTGAAGTCGCGCTGGCCAATGCGCCCGGTGCCGGCGTGGCCGACGATAAGGTGGTGTATGCCTGGGTGCCGGAAATCATCAAATATTATCTCGATGAAGAACCCGGTATTGCGAATGTGCCGACCTGGAAGTGCGGCGATCCGGAGGATCGAAAATACGTTCTGGCGCACCTGCATGAACTGGTCGTCAAGCCGGCCAATGAATCCGGCGGCTACGGCATGCTGATCGGCCCGCACTCGAGCAAAAAAGAGCAGCAGAAATTTGCCCGCCTGATCAAGGCTGACCCGCGCAATTACATTGCCCAGCCGACGCTGGCGATATCGACCTGCCCGACGTTCGTCGGCGGCCATGTCGCGCCACGACATGTCGATCTGCGGCCTTTTATTTTGTCAGGTCTGCAAACGCACGTCACCACCGGTGGTTTGACGCGTGTGGCGATGAGGGCCGGCTCGCTCGTAGTGAATTCATCGCAGGGCGGTGGCAGTAAAGACACCTGGATCGTGGATGCACAGGGAACCTCGGAACGGTAATGAACGGAACGCGTTTCAGTCAGAAAAGTCGAGGATTGTATGGGGCGATCAGAAGGACAGTAGTTGGCTACGTCCGAGGAGCGCAGCGTGCGAGATTCGGCTTTTCGGGCGAAACCCAAACGGACCGGCTTTTGCAGGCGCTCCGCGTCCGATTGTCATCGCAAGGGACTCGCTTATTTGGCCAACCAAACTGCACTCGACGAAGCCGACCCGGCGCATCCCGCAAAGGCTCTGTCGCGTCCGTGCATTATCGCTTCGAGGTTCCCTAACGATGTTATCCCGTCTCGCCGAAAATCTGTACTGGCACGGCCGTTACCTTGAGCGTGCCGAAGGTCTGGCGCGGCTGATCAACGTCAACGCGCATTTGAATCTGGATGTACCCGGCAAACTGGCACCGGGCTGGGAGCCGCTCGTACGCATTACGGGTAACTCGGCGCTGTTCAGCGACATGTATGAAGGTGAAACCACGGAGCGTCAGGTAGTGCGTTTTCTGATGGCCGATGAGCGTAACCCGGGTTCGATTCGCTGGTCGCTGGAAATGGCGCGCGAGAACATGCGTTCGGCGCGTGACCTTTTGCCGCGTGAAGTCTGGGAGCAGATGAACGCGCTGTATCTGGATGCATCCGAGCAGTTTTCCGGCAATCTGTCCAAGCGCAGGCGACACGACTGGCTCGATCAGCTCACGCTCGACTGCCAGCAGATCGCCGGTATGTTGATGGGCACGATGAGTCAGGATTACGCCTATGACTTCATCCTGATCGGCCGCTACCTTGAACGCGCCGATATGACCACGCGCATCATCGATGTACGCGCCGACGATCTGCTGCCCGACGAGTTGGAACAACTGCCGCCATTTGAATCGATTCAGTGGATGAGCGTGCTGAAGTCGCTATCGGCCTATCAGATGTATCGTCGTCATGTGCGGATGCGGGTCAGCGGCGGCGATGTGTTGAGCTATTTACTGCGCGATCGCCTGTTCCCGCGTTCGGTGATGTTCTGTCTGCTTGCACTAGAATCGCGATTGCAGGGTTTGCCTGGCGAGGATGATCAGGCTCTGCGTGTGACGACGCGGCTGATGCGACTGGTCAATGAAGCACCCAGCGTTGGATTGAAGGGTGGGCCGTTGAGTCATTTCATTGACGATGTACAGATTGAGTTGGCCGAGGCGGGACGTTCGATTCGGGCGACCTGGTTTACGGTCAACTGAAAGTGATTTTCCTTTCCTACCGCTGCCTGCGCCCAATACTCTCGATTGAAACGGTCGCCACCTCGCCGCCATCGAAATCCCGTATCGGTGCACCATCTTCGGGTGCCCAGGCCGAGGCATAGACCGCTTCCCAGTGGGCCGTAAAAGGTTCGGTCGCAGCCCGATCAGCCCGATAGCTGCGCAGGATGTTTCGATTGCCTTCCAGCCATAATGAAGGATCCATCACGCGCAGTTCGCGCAGCAGATCAACGCTGCGACGATAGTGCGAGGTAAACCAGTCCGTATCGAGTACCGGCTCGGCGAAGCCGGCTCGCATCAGTGCATTACCGACGGTTTGTACATCGCTGAATACATGAGTCAGATGCGGCTGATCGACTTCGCTCAGGCCGGCCCGCAGTTCGCTCAGGCTGTCTGGACCGAAGGTTGAAAAGAGCATCAGGCCGCCGGGTTTGAGTACCCGGCGAAAGCCGTTGAGCAAGGCCGGTAAATCGCGGCACAACGGTAGCATCAAACTCGAAAAAAGCAGGTCGGCCGAACCCTGCGCCAGCGGTATCTGCTGTGCATCGCCGGCAACCCGCTCGAAGCGTTTGCGCCAGCGACCTTGCTGGCCACGGGCTTGGTCTAGTTGTTCGAGTGAACGATCCATGGCAATCACACGCGCGTCGGGATAACGCTCGGCCAGTGCGCGCGTCGATTCGCCTGCGCCGCAACCCAGATCGAGTACACAGCCAGGTTCAAACTTGAGCCCGTGCAGCCGTTCCAGCAAACGCTGTCTGACTTCAGTCTGCACGGGTGATGTGGCTTGAGATAAGGACGAAGCGCTACGTTTGAACATTAATCAACATCTTCAGCGTCACTGGCGAAAGTGTAAAGCAGAGCGAGCGAGAGGGTTTGATCGAGCGGCCGGCTATGCGATGATCGACCAATGGCAGAGGCATTCAATACCCCAATCCGTGCGCTGAAGCGATTTTGGCCGACCACCTGTAAGCTGTGCGGCTGTCGCAGCGATCGCGCGATGAATGCCTGCAGCCCGTGTCTAGCCACGCTGCCGAAAGCCGAATACGGTTGCGCGCGCTGTGCTCTGGTGCTGCCGCATTCGGTCGAGTTATGCGGTGGTTGTTTGAAGAAACTGCCTGCATTCGACCGTACCTTTGCCGCGTTCGTCTACCGTCAGCCAGTTTCGGGTTTGATTCAGCGCTTCAAATTCAGTGGTGATCTGGCCGCCGGTCGCGTACTGGCACAGTTGTTGGCTGCCGAGATCAACATAAGCCAGGCGGACTTGCCTGAGTTGATGATCCCGGTGCCGCTATATCGAACGCGTCAGTGGCGACGTGGATTCAATCAGGCTGAATTGATTTGCCGCGATTTGCACAAAAGCCTGGGTATTGACTGGTTGCCGGCCTTGAAACGCATTCGCGCAACGCAGGCCCAGTCAGATTTGCCGGCCAAGCAACGGGCCGGCAACGTGCGGGGCGCATTTATACAGAGTCGAATACCGAATGCGCTGAATCACGTGGTGCTCGTCGACGACGTCATGACGACAGGCACTACCCTGAATGAATGTGCGCGCATGCTCAAGAAAGCCACGGCCGCGCGCGTCGATGTGTGGGTGATTGCGCGTGCCTGAGCCATTGGGTTACTGCGTAAAGCCACTTAAACCAATCACCTCGTCGACCAGCTTGAGCTTCTCGACCACATGGGGTGCGAGTACGAACGGATATGGGTCGGGCTGATCCAGGCTGCGATTGAGCAGGTTGATATGAATGGCCAGTTGAATCCAATGGGTGATTCGTTCGTCCATATCGTTGCTGAGCGCCGCGGGCGGTGCCATGCCGATGGCTACGGCCGTTTCCAGAGTGTCGACAATCTGCAGCAGATGTGCCCAGCATTCGGCCCAGTCTTCCCATGGATGCGCGCTCGCATAGGCACTAACCCAGTGCTGTTGCCAGTCCTCAGGCGGTCCGTTTTCGTAATAGCGCTGCAGCGCCTGAGCATAGTCCTGTCGCTCATCGCCAAATACCTCGCGCACGCGCTCAAGCAAAGGACCATCGCGCACGAGCAAATCCCAGTAATAGTGACCGCTCTCATGACGGAAGTGGCCGAGCAAGGTTCGCTGTTGTTCGTTCATCTGCACGCGCATGCGCTCGCGCTCGACATCATCGGCTTCGGCGATGTTGATCGTGATCAGACCGTTGGTATGCCCGGTCAGAATCTGATTGCTTTGATGATGATCGCGAAACTCCAGATAATCCGGATCGTCTTCGAGAAACGCAAACGCCAACCCGCGCTCGGCATTGACCTTGCGATTGAACACCGGCAACTGATGCCGGCGCAGATCGTAAATCAGCCGACGCTTGCGGCGCTCGATGCGCAGCCAGAGCGCGCGATTGCCCGATTTATCCAGATTCGGAATGACTTCATTTAAACGACAGGCCATGCAGTACGGCTCGGGATCGTCGACCGGAACCATCCAGTTGCAGGCATCGTCCTGTGAATAGTGTTGGCATTGACGGTAGTATCTCGCGCCCGCAGCGGGCGTTAGCGCGAGCCACTGCCCATCGCCTGCCGGTTCGAGTGCGGATAGTTCCAACACATCAGGCAGAAAACCCAGCGCGCGCTTGCACTTTAAGCAGCGCGTGTTTTCAAAGTGGACGGTATTGCCGCAAGTGCAGCGAAAAATTTTCATAACCCGGTTTTATCGTGACGTGATTCTGCAAGCATACCGGTAAACAGCGGATTTTGGTTTTACGCATTTTGACAAACCAGGCCGTTGATCGGAACATTCGAACAACCAAACGACTTTGTTATGATCACTACTCCCGAAAGCCAAATCAAAAAAACGCCAATGAACGCAAGCGCTATCAAAGTCAAAGCCCGTCGAATCGACGGATTCACGCTGATCGAAGTGCTGGTTGTCGTAGTCATCATCGGTATTCTGGCCGCCGTAGTGGTGCCACGATTCATGGATGAGCCGGATCGGGCGCGTATCGTCAAGGCGCAGCAGGATATTCAGGCCATTCAAACGGCGCTCAATCTGTACCGGCTCGATAACCAGGTCTATCCCTCGACCAATCAGGGCTTGGCCGCGCTGGTTGATCAGCCCAGCGGTCAGCCGCCTGCGCCGAACTGGAAAGAAGGCGGCTATCTGGAGCGGCTGCCGATGGATCCGTGGGGGCGTGAATACAACTATTTGAACCCGGGTATTAACGGTGAAATTGATATCTGGAGTAATGGTGCCAACGGCATACCGGGCGGTGAGGGTCTGAATGCCGAGATTGGAAACTGGAGCGATTAAGCACGCGCCGATCAAGGCTCGATCCGTCGCCGGCTATAGCCTGATTGAACTGCTAGTCGTCATACTGATTGCCGCCTTGCTGACCTCGCTGGCCGTGCTCCGATTCAGCAGCGACAACGAAGCCGAACGAGCCGACCACAGCCTGGATCGACTGGCCGCATCGATAGAATTACTGTGTGATCAGGCGCTGCTGACGGGCCAGGTGCGCGGGCTGCGCCTATCGAATGAAGGTTATGACTTCTGGTCGCTGGTCGATCACCGTTGGCGCCGCTTGCCCGACGATCAACCGCCGCGCGCACGCGCTTGGCCCGATGATCTGCCGATCGAAATCGAGATCGAACAGCGCCGTCTGAGCGCCGCCGGCACCGACCAACCGCAACTCTGGTGCAGTGCGCTGCAACCCATAGGCGAGCTTCAGATTCGCTTGGGCAGTGGCGATGCGCGTCAAACACGCCGATGGCCTGCCGATGTTCGCTGACGTGCCAGGCACTTCGGTGCGCAGCACTAGTCAGCGAAATGCAGGATTTACGCTGATTGAGGTGCTGGTCGCGCTTGCCATTGTGGCCATCGCGCTGGTCGCGCTTAGCCAGGCCGGCGGGCGGGCGATAGATACGCAGTATCAGCTTGAACAGCGCAGCATTGCGCTATGGCTGGCAGCCAATCGCCTGGCTGAGATTGAACTAAACCAACCCATCCGGCCCGGCACCCGTTCCGGTCAACTGCAAATGGCTGAGCGCGACTGGCGCTGGCAGGCTGAGATACAGGCCGCGCCAGGTGAGCAGCTGTGGCGTGCCGATGTGCGGGTGTACGACGCAAACGATCAACTGATCATCACGCACAGTGGATTTCTACCGCGATGAGTCGACCGGTACGAAGACAGCTTGGTTTTACCCTGGTTGAAGTGCTGGTGGCAGTACTGGTGTTCGGTCTGGTCGCGGCTATCACCTATGGCGGCTTGGATGCGCTCACCCAGGCCAGCGGCGAGCACACGACACGCGCAAACGAGTTTGCTGAACTGCAGCGCGCGGTTGCGGCGCTCGATCGAGATCTGCGTCAGCTCGTCAGTCGGCCGGTGCGTCAGGCCGACAATAGCATTGCGCCGGCGCTGGCCGCTCAAGTCAACGGCTTTGCCGCTACGCGCGCAGGCTGGGTCAATCCGGGCTCGCAGCGGCGCGGCCAGTTGCAACGGTTTGCCTGGCAGCTTCAGGGTGAGCAACTGATTCGCAG
>JBCCHH010000048.1:0-7911 GCA_039028855.1 Pseudomonadota bacterium
ATCGTGAATATCAGGTTTATCGATGTAGGCAGGAGGTATGTTAAAAGTATTTTAGAGCTCTTTTTTTAAGCGCTGCGTTCTGCAGCCCAGGCAATTTTGCAAGCAGGGCCGAAATATAACGTACGGTAAACTAGCATCACCGAATTCAGGTGTAAGACGTCTATTAGAATGAAAGTTCCTTTTTTAGAGACCGAGCGTTTGAATCTTACTGCGCCCAGCGCAGAAGCAGTGGATGCGTATATTGAGTTTTATACTGATGCGGAAGCCTCGTACTTTTATGGCGGTCCATTATCAATTGAACAATCGTGGGCAAGATTAAAGGCCGATCTGGGTTCATGGTATTTGTTGGGTTTTGGTGTCTGGGCAATCAAGAATAAAAGCAACGGTCAATACATCGGCACATGTGGGTTCTGGAAAGGAAAACAGTGGCCGGTAGAACTTACCTGGTGGATATTGCCAGCCGCTCGTGGTAATGGTTATGCGACCGAAGCGTCGATCGCCGCCATTGATTTTGCGTATTCTCAGCTCAAATGGAATGCAGTAGAAACCTATATGAACGATACAAACATCGCTGCCCGGAATTTAGTGTTAAAGCTGGGCGGTCGCAAAATCAAGAGAGCCAAGTTCCCGGATGGATTGGAACGCGATGTGTATCGACTACCGCATAACGCATGATATGTCGCAGAGGCACATCTGCGGTTCTTTTATGGATACTTCTTTACAAGCAACGTTGGAAGTTTGCCTGCATGCGATTGATGCTTAGCGCGGGATATGGAATCAGGTTCTGTTATTCATGCAAGTAGCGACGGAAACTCCGCTGCTATCTGAAGTACAAATAGCATAGTCGACTATCAAAGGGCATGACTATTCGCCTGAACACGCAACTCTTAAACTAGAAGCGTTCTCACCCGGGCTTTCAAATGATGATACATATCGACACGGCTAACTGAATCTATTGGAGATACTACTGAAACATCCGGTAATCGAGCAGATAGAAAAAGCGGATCAAGCGATCGTCGAAGAAGACTTTGATACTTTGATGGACATATATACGGACCACGCAGTTTTAGTGATCGAGCCGGGCAAGCATGCGGTTGGTAAACGCGAAATCCGCAGTGCGTTTGAAGCGATTGCTGTGTATTTTAAAAATGGATTACGCGTGCAGCAGAACGGCCTGCAAGTGATCGAGTCAGGAAATACCGCGCTGGTCCTAGCAAACACGGTTGTCTCAGCACCCAACTACCCCGAAGAGGTCCGAAAAGCGACCTATGTCTTTTCAAAAAACCGTGATGCCAGATGGCTTTGTGCTATTGACAATTCCTATGGCCATGACGTCATTAGTCAATAGGCCGTAGCAATCGCGTCGAAATCGATTTGGGTCTAAGCAGCGCAAATCAATCACTATCCTGCATTGAACAAGAAAGCTGAACAAAAAAAAGCCATTGTGTTTTATCAGATGGCATAAAAATGCATACAGCATGATCTGTTAGCTGGAAATGCCAAAGAACCGTTTATTGGGCATCTGTCGCAAGCGCCAACTCGACGGGTTGTGCGCAGGCGAGAACTGCTGGCGTTTTCGAATGATTGCAGCTCGGGGAAGCATGCCTCTTTCGATACTTCACACTTCTCCACGTTCGACGAGCCGGTTTCGCGCTACATTGTTTGTATGAGTCTGCCCCGAGTCCTGATTGTTGATGACGATATGGAACTGTGTTCAATGCTCGAAGCGTTTCTGTCTGGAGAAGGAATGGAGGTCTCGAGCGTGCATGATGGCAATATGGGCAAGCAGCGGGCCATCGGGTTCGAGGCTCCGGATGCCGTTGTGCTCGATGTGATGATGCCAGGCGCAAACGGTTTCGACCTGCTAAGGGAGATTCGGCGGCATAGCGATGTGCCGGTGATCATGCTGACTGCACGAGGCGACGATACAGACCGCATCGTTGGGCTTGAGCTCGGTGCCGACGATTACCTGCCCAAACCATTCAACCCGCGTGAACTTGCCGCACGCCTGCGCGCCGTCTGGCGCCGTGGTGGTGCCGGCCCGGACGAAGCAGCGGTCCAGATCGGGCAACTTCAATTGGACCCCGCTCGGCGCCGTGTGGAAAGCAAAGGTCGAGAGCTTATGCTTACCGGTGCTGAGTTTGGCCTGCTTGAGTTGTTAATGGGAGCGCTCGGTGAAGTTTGTTCAAAAGATGAACTTTCCATGCATGCGCTTGGACGCGAAGTCATGCCTTTCGATCGCAGTGTAGACACGCATATCAGCCGATTGCGCCAGAAGCTGCACGAGGCCGATGCAAGGGTGCTTATCCAGAACGTCCGCGGCCGAGGCTATTGCTTGCTGGCCGCTGAGGTCGACACGTGAAACGTCTCTCCGTTCGCATCTTCATCGCTTTCTGGAGCGTGATCGTGCTGACCTTGGTATCGGTAGTTCTGATTAATTCGCACATCCATCGCTACCAGCAGGGCGAAGAATTTGGCGAGGAGCGGACCGCACTTATTGAGCGCCGCCTGATCACACCGGCTCGCGCAGCGCTGGATCGAGGTGGCCGTGAGGGCCTGAAAAACTGGCTCATATCAGCGCGTTCGCGCTCAAGAACGCTGGACATTGAGGTCGTCGAGCAACACGGAGAAAGCTTGTCCGGCGGCCGTCTACCTCGACACAGCATGCCACTGATCCAGGCATGGCAAGCCGGGAATCTTGAGCAGGCGACGCCTCCCGGCCGTCGCTGGGCTCGCGTTCTGCGAGCCGAAAACGAAGCGTATCTGCTGATTGTTTCCAGGCCGCCTCGACCGTTTCTGTTCCGCCTGTTTGGACCGTTTGGCGCAGCCGGCTTGCTGGTGGTGGCGATCCTGATCAGTGGCCTGATCAGTTTCATGCTTGCCCGATATATTGCCCGACCGCTGCAGGATATGCGAAACGCCGGAAGCGCGCTCGCAGCCGGCGACCTGGAGGCCAGGCTTTCTCCACAGCTGGTACGCCGTAGCGACGAAATTGGCGCACTGGCAGGAGACTTCAATCGGATGGCCGAGCGGTTAACGACGATGATCAACAGCCAGCGCCAGCTGCTGCGCGATGTTTCGCATGAGTTGCGCTCCCCGCTGGCCCGTATTCAGGTGGCGCTTTCGCTGGCCGAACGCGACCGTGAGCCCCGCTATCTCGAGCGAATTCGCAGTGAGAGTAATCGGCTGGACGCGCTGGTCGGCGAAATTCTCGCCTATACCCGACTGCGCCATGCCGATGCGCTTGAGGTGTCCGAATTTGATCTGGTCGATTGCGTTTCCGACATCGTGGCCGGCGCGCGACTGGAGGGACGAACGCGCCGGATCGGTGTGGAGCTTGATACGCCCGATCACCTGTTGATGCACGGCGATTTACAGGCCATGCAGCGCGCGATTGAGAACGTAGTGCGCAATGCGGTCCGGCACAGTCCGGATAACGCAACAGTGTTGGTCGCGCTGGTGCGCGATGCGGAGCAGATACAGCTGACCGTTCAGGACTGTGGACCCGGTGTGGCCGAAGATGAACTCGAGCGCATCTTCGAACCGTTTGCTCGGCTCAGCCCGGAACGGAGTGAAACCGGCATTGGCGGAGGCATTGGGCTGGCGATCGCCGCCGCTGCCGTCGAACGTCATCAGGGCCGAATCTTTGCAACAAACGCCAAGGCTGGCGGCCTGGTGGTCACGCTGCAATGGCGAATATAGTGGGTCACACACACTTCGTAACACTTCGCCGCTCGACGTCACCCTACTTCGCGCGCCATAGATGCAGACTGGAGTCGTGGTCATTCAATACGGGCCACACGATAACCCCAAACCCTGGAGTCCGTACTATGAAAATCAAAACGCTTTCCACATTCATCGCTGTTTTGGCAGTGGTCTTCCTGTCATCGCTTGCCCTGGCTCGGGGGCCGGTCGACCGTCTGGCCGAAGAGCTGAATCTGAGTGACGCGCAGGTTACAACGATCTCAGCATTGTTCGAGGCCCATCGAGATGCCATGCACGCCGAGTTTGGCGAACGTGACCGAGATAACCGTCCCGATGCCGAGACCCGCGAACGCATGAAACAGGCACGTGACGCGCTGCATGCTGAGATCGTCGCCGTACTGGATGCTGATCAAGCCGAACGCTTTGAGCAGATAACCGAGGAGCGTCGTGGACGGCACCGTAAACCTGGTCGCCGTGGCTATTGATCTTCACTCGCAAAGCCCGCCGGCACTCTCGTGTCGGCGGCATTTTTTTCAATCGTTCAGTTCGCCCTGACGGCCAAGACAGTTGTTAGCGTCATATTGTTCTCGCCTCAGTGCAGGGCAGTTTCACCTTCGAAACCCTCCGCAGATATGCCTTCGTTATCGATTAGCACGACATCGTTTACCGTGGCCGCCGGTATAGCTGATCTACAGCGGGCCATTGAAGTTCACAAACGCGTCTTCCGGCCGATTGGCAAAGGTGTCGACGACCAAGTCGCTGCCGTCATTTTCGATCATGGTCAGCACTAGCTGGGTGCCGGTTGCGATCAGGCCGCACCGGTGTTATCAGTTTGACGTCGATGCTGTGCGACAGGGAACGGGCTGTATTACCGCCCCCATCAAACACGGTCCTCACAAGCTACGAATGTTGTATCGGGTCACGGCCGTAGTTCCGTAATGCCACCCATGCTCCCCAGCAAAGCGCACCGATGCCGAGTAGCCAGATTACCAGCACGGCAATGACGCCCAAATACGGAATGTAGCTTAGGAGGCCTACCACAATGACGGTGACAAGGATCGCGATCAGTGCCTGCCAGACAGGTGGTTGTGGTCGAAACCGGCGTAGCGCCAGGTCGCTGACCGCAAACAGACCGGTCAATACGCCAAGCAGCAATACAACGAGATAGATGCCGAGCATGCCTAAACCGACCCAGGCATTGAGTGGGCTGAACATCAGAATGAGCGCGAGCACAGGCGCCCCGACCAGTACCGCAAAGCCGAGACTCAGTGACGCAGCAGGGTGTGCTGCAATGCGATCGGCGCTTGCGCGCATCGGCCGCGAGAACAGCAGGAACAGCACCATGACTGCAAAAATCACGCTGATGGTGAACCAGGGCACACGACCCGATGTGACGCCTTCCGCGAGACCCGGCAACGGCTCTTCGATGAACTCGCCGCCGATGTTTGCCTCGGGGCTGATATCGGCTTCGTTATCGCTACGCCAGGTCAGATCGCCACGCACGCTGGCTTCAGGCCCGAGGCTCAGCTCGTCGCCGGTCAGCTCCACGTTGCCGTCAACTTCAGCATTAATCAAGATGCTGTTGGCGCGAATGCTGAGGTCGCCGCCAACGTCACCCAGTACCTCCACAGTGTTGCCGGCCAGCCAGGCCCAGTCGCCTACGTCTTCGCTCACTACTACACTATAGCCGGCGGCCACGAGATGGCCCGCGACCGGTGAAGTGACTTGAACCGTTTGACCGGCTGCGCGCAGGTCATCATTCACTTGAGACCGGATGTCGATCTCCTGGGCCGCCACAATGATGTCACCCGCCACGGTTCCATCAACGGTGACGCGCCGTGCGGCGGCCACGAAATCGCCGTCGATCGAACTTTGCACGTTCACCTCGCGTGCTGCTGCATAGACATCCCGATCGACGGGTTGATCGATCAGAAAGACTTCTTCGGAACTCTGTGCCCAGGCGACGACGGCGACGGTCGCAAGCATGCCAACAAGCACAAATAAAAACACAATGGGAATTCGACCAAAAGGAATTTGACGAGCAGTCATGACTGTTTCACCTCCTCTGTGGCTATTGCTGCAGAAGCCACCAGTCCAATAGGAAATGCTGGACACTCTCTGACTATAGTCGATTCTGCGCAATCAGACCAGTGACGCTTTCAGGCCGGCCGAGTGATCTGAGTTGCGTCTGAACGTGCTCCGCGTAGACTTGTTCGAGGATTCCCTAGTATTCTCAGGATATGTCTTCCGCGAACGAATTCAATACGACGTCTGTCGCGCTGGTGCTGGGTTCCGGCGGCGCCCGGGGGCTGGCGCATATCGGGGCCATTCGGGCGCTGGAAGAAAACGGCTACGCAATTGAGTGCATTGCTGGCAGCTCCATGGGCGCGCTGGTCGGCGGCATGTATGCGGCTGGCAAGCTCGATGTCTATGCCGACTGGGTCGGCACGCTTGAACAATCCGATGTGCTGCGGCTGGTGGACTGGACACTGTCCGGCGGTGGGCTGATCCGCGGTGACAGGATCATCAACCGTCTGCGCGAAATGGTCGGCGATGTCCATATTGAGAATCTGCTGATTGATTTCACCGCGGTGGCGGTGGATATCGAGCAGGGTCGCGAGATCTGGTTGAGCGAGGGTTCGCTATTTGACGCCATTCGAAGCTCCATCGCGATCCCCGGCCTGTTCACTCCGCATCGCTACCGGGGTCGGCTGCTGGTCGATGGCGGCATTCTCAACCCGGTGCCGGTCGCTCCGACGCTGCGTTCGATCTGTGACCTGACGGTCGTGATCAACGTCAACGGGCCGGTGCCGGTTCGCATCGGATCGCGCAACGCCCAACAACGCTTGCAAGAACAGCCGGCCGACACATCGGACGAGAACGGCATCATGGACCGGCTGCGTGATTTCTTCAACGACCCCGTCGATCGCGAATCCAAACCCGAGGAGGATTCGGATCCCGGCCTGGTCGCCATGCTGATGAAATCGCTGGAAACGATGCAATCGGTGATTACGCGACAGCATCTGGCCGTGTTCAGGCCGAATCTTGTGGTCGAGGTGCCCAAAGACGTGTGCATGATCCACGAATTCCACCGTGCCGCTGAACTGATCGAATTGGGCTACGTGAGCATGAGCAAAGCGCTGCACAATCTTCGAAACGCCGCTGATGAATGAAAATGGCGTGACGCCGTGTCCTCAGGATTCAGATCCAGATTCTGAAGGATTCCTGTCACTGCGTGTTCATCAGTCATCGGATTCGAGCTGGATGACCCAGAGCGCATACTGCGAGATGTTCGGGCCGCTGATCGGTATAACCACAATTCGCCGCTTGTTCTCAGCTGAAAAATTGTCAAGCAATTCGCGGCCGTCAGTCCGATAGTACAGCTACTTAAGGCTGTGCGGTTCGCCAGTCTGAGGACGCGGCAACGGAAGTGGCGCCGATGAATGATCAGAACAACCGATTAGGCGATGAGTTGAGCGCTTCAAGACGTCGTGATCTTGAACTGGTCGATCGAATCCGTGAGCGGGTTCGCGGTGCGCCTTATAGCACGCTGACGCTGGAACACGCGGCGGCG
The DNA here is from genome assembly GCA_039028855.1 of Pseudomonadota bacterium. GTDB lineage: Bacteria > Pseudomonadota > Gammaproteobacteria > Xanthomonadales > Wenzhouxiangellaceae. Next base: position 7,280 of record JBCCHH010000048.1, read on the forward strand.
CAAGCCGGACTTTCCACCAGCCGCATGCATCAGGTGTTCGAGGCGGTTCAGCGCGAATCGTTTGGCGCTTATGTTCGTCGCGCCCGGCTTGAATACGCCTGCGGACTGATGCGAGCATTTCCGCGCTGGACCTGTACGCGTGTTGCGCAAGAGGCCGGGTTTTCTGAAAGCTCGGACTTTTCCCGCAGTTTCAAGCGCGAGTACGGAGTCGCGCCGAGCCGCTGGAATCGGATCACGCCACTGAACCGATTGGTACAGGCTTCAGCAGGCCAGGCTGATGACGATTCGAACGCGGATTCTTTGCCTTCTTTTCCGATGCACGGTCCGGCCGAATCGGCACCGGTTGCCCTACGCACGCGCCAGCCGCAGCGCCTGCTCGTGCTGGCCGTGCCAAACGCATATAAGCCCGAAAATCTGGCCGCAGCCTTTGACCGGCTGCAGGGTTTTCTGACCGAACAGGGTCAGATCAAACCAGACCGCCGTTTCATGGGCTTAAGCCACGACAGCGACCTGGACACGCGGGCTGAATTAATGCGCTTTGAGTTGGCTTACCCCGTTGATGAGCATGTCAAGGGTGTTTCGGACTTTCTCGTACGCGAATTGAACGCGGCGCGCATCGGTGTCTTGCCGTG
>JBCCHH010000049.1:0-7887 GCA_039028855.1 Pseudomonadota bacterium
CCGGTGACGATCGCGAGATTGACCAGTGCCCCATAAAAGTCATTGATTACGAAGCGGAAAACAACGAAACCGAATATGACAAACAGCAACAGGCTACCGAACAGCAGCATCATAGCAAAGCGGAAATCCTGCTTATATCGCTGTACGGCTCTGACGCGAAGCGCCGCAATTTTTTCGTTCAAGTTGCTCAAATCAACACGCCTACTCTCGGACCACCCGCCCCAAGCCCCCAACTTGGGAATGCCATGATGCAGCATCAATCAAGCCCAGCTTGATAGAGTGAGATTGCACACACAACGTATAATCATACTTGATATACACGGGCATAGCCAATCGCGTGTACTGATGCCACTAGCTTGGCAAAGACCATCAGCAGATTTCAGGCAACTAATAGCGTAATTCGAAACCCGCCGTTTGCACAGTAAAAAAATCAGCGACCTGCTCACTGGAAAGGGCCTTAACAGGCACAGAATCCAGGCCCGATTAATTCTTGTCTGAACGCAGTGCTTCTTGAGCTATGGCTCAATAGCAAACTGGCGCTCGCTCCGTATCGGTATGTTCAAAACGTATATCGATAACGCACAAGCTGATCGTGGCTGTCAATCAATCCTGACAAGGTGCTAGACTGATAGCTGTATACGTTTTCTGACTCTGCCTTGTACGCTTCAGCTTGTATAGAAGTCGTACCAGGATGTTAGGCCAGGGTGCAATTCGAGCGGAATGCCCTGGCTGTTGCTATGTGCGTACGAAAAAATGGCATACACACGCTATAGGAGCATTTGCAGTAAAGCAAAAAATTTGGGGTGGTAACCGAAAGCTCTCGCCATTTTTTGTCGCGCACGAGCTGTTAGCGACAGCATGCCGCTTGCCAAAAACACCTTTTTTACGAATTGATTAACTGCCATGGACCATACAGTAATGCCTAAATATGTTGTTGTCAACACTATTTTTGCATTTTATCTGGATTTTTAGGAGCAAATGTAGTGTTAATTTGCACATACCGATGACAGCGAGCGATGGATAAGCCGGATCACAGGCGCAGCTCGGCATCGGACAAGCCCGAATCGGATCACGCCTTTTCCGAACGACTGCGTCAACTACGGGCTGCGCTATCCAATACGCAACCACAGATGGACGCGGCGCTCGGCATCGGCAAACGATCCTGGCAACGGTATGAAAGCGGCAGCGTCTCTCCGGGCAGCCAGGTCATTGCCGGTTTGATCGATTTGGGTTTTAGTGCGAACTGGATTCTGCGTGGATACGGACCCATGCGCATCAAAGAAGTCTCGACACGACCGCTTGTCGAAGGCCAATACTACGCTCAGGTTCCTGAATCTCAATCCGTCAAAGAACCGAACGACCATTACCAATTGCCGTCCAGCGGTGTGGCCAGCATCGGCTTCGATCGTCGATGGCTGAAATCTATCGATACCGAGCCTGATGCTATTGTTCAATTTCTGATGCCGGATGACGCGATGGCGCCGCAGATCAAACCGGGCGCGGTACTGTTTGCCGACCGCAACAAGCGACAGGTGGACGGTCCCGGCATCTGGGCCGTGCGCACGAATCAGGTGATTAGCGCAGCGCGTGTGCAGCCCAGCAGCGGCGAAAAACTGCTTGTCTCACACGATAATTCACTGTATCGCGACGTCGTACTCGAGGCCGAAAACGACCTCATACAGATTGTCGGGAAAGTAATCTGGCACGGCGGTCCGATCCTGTAGACATGCAACTGCGTCAGACTTAGCGCCGCTTTTTTTCTGATTGGCAGCGGCAAGCAGACAGGTTCAACCGCTAGCTTGCGTCGGCAGATCCCAGCACATGTAGGAGTTGCTCGATGCGTTGAAACAACGGGTGGCCCGGATGCACCTCAAGTGCCTGCAGCCGCGCCTGCGCCGAATTGATGAGTTGCGTCGAGCCTTGCGTATCCGCTTGCCGCATAAGCAGCTCGGCGCGCAGCAATTCCATTCTCGCAGTGCGAATCACACTGCCGGGGGCTTCAGCACTTGTATCAATCGCGGACATTGGCATCAGTTGCGGATCGGGCGATGCGTCTGCGCGTGCCAGTGCACAACGCGCTTCGGCTTGAGCCATAGCCAGCGAGCGAGTTCGATCGATCACGTCTGCTGCCTGGTCCAACCAGCTTGAGGCCTGCTGCAAGTCGCCGAGTTGACAGTGAAAGCGGGCGATATCGGCCTGCTTTTCGGCGATACGATGCGGCGGTGCTTCCTGGCCGGACTGCATACGCTCAATCGCACGCTCCAATGCGGCGATGGCTTCGGTCCAGCGCTGTTGTTCGGCCAGCAGTTGGCCCTGATAGTAATGAATAAAGAAATCGTCCTCGACCGCAGCCAGGTTCAATGCCTTGCGCCACTCTTCGGCACTGCGCTGAAGATAATCTTCGGCATCATCAAAATCGCCACGAATGCGATGCAGATCCGACAAGCCTTTCAGTGCGGTTGCGCGCTGCTGTGCCGGCCTGTCGCGAAACGGCTGCAGCAAATCGAGCACGCGCTGATAGGCCACCATAGACTGATCAAAATCACCCAGACTCATGTGCAAACCGGCGATGTTGACCCAGGTAGTGGACAACGATGGGGGCGTGATGTCGGGCTGCTCACGTTTCAGTTCAAGCACTTGCTCAAAGTGTTCAAGTGCCCGTTGAGAATTGCCGATTCGGCCTTCAAGTATCGCCAGATCACCCGCCACTCTGAGCTTTAGATCATCGGCATCGCTGCGCTGATCGACCCGAGAAAATACAACTTCGAGTTGACGCCGTGCTTCCAGCCAATTCTCGCGTCGCATTTCAATATAGGCGAGATCACGCTGGACTTGCAGCAATAGCAGTGAATTCGGTTGATGCTGCTGCAAAAGATCCTGGGCTCGTAACAACGCTTGATTTGAATCATCCAGGTTGTTTCGCGATCGCGCCAGGTCAGACTCCAGCATCGCCGCCTGAATCAGCACCTCGGGGGCCTGAATGTCATGCTCGATGAGTATCTGTTTCGCTTCGTTCAGCAACGCATCGGCATCGTCGATTTGATAACGCGCATCCAGAATGTTGGCCAGCGTCAGCATCAGCTCGACGCGCAGTTTGGGCGGACCGGTTTGCGGATCGCGCGTACGCTCAATGCCTTGATCGACCAACTGGCGTGTACTTGGCATCTGATCGGGCGGCAGACCGGTAATTTCAGCTTCGAACAGATCCAGCAAAAAACGATTGATTGCATCGGCCCGCTGTAGCGCGGCTTCGGCTGCGGATTGTGCAGTGAGCGCCTGTTGCGCATTCAAACGAGCCTGCTCGGCGGCTTGTCGGGTCAAATTGGACTGCCACAGCACGGCACTGGAACCTACGATGAGGGCCATCAGCAGCAGTACGGCAAACGAAGCCAGCACACGGTTGCGCCGCAGCCATTTCCGAGCCGGATACAAACGGCCACCTGAACGTGCTTGCACGGGATAATGCGTACGCCAGCGCTTCAGATCCTCGGTCAGCGCGTCGACACCGACATAACGCTCTGCTGGATTCGGCGCCAGCGCATGATGAAAAATTGCCTCGAGGTCACCTCGTAAGGTCTGCACGGTCTTCCGATCCCGCCCATGGTTTCTGGCTTGCTGAGCAATCGGCAAAGGTCGATCCGCTAAAACAGGCATGTCTGTTTTTGCCGCAAGCCATCGCGTCATTTCCGGCGCGCTACGAATCCGCCCGCCCGTGACCAGCTCATACAGCAAGGCGGCCAGTGCATAGACATCTTCAGTGACCGCCGGCGGTTCACCGCGCAAGCGTTCAGGCGCTGCGTAGGCCGGCGAACACCAGCGCTGAATTCGCCTGCCGGTATCGCTATCGGCACCTTCAGCCAGCCGGCTGGCAATGCCGAAGTCGAGCAGTTTGACCTGGCCTTCATCATCTACCAGCACATTGTCCGGCTTGATATCCCCGTGTACGACAAGCCGCCGATGACAGTAGCTCACCGCATCGGCGACACGCAAAAACAAATCCAGACGCTGCTGCAGATCCAGCTTGTGCGCTTCGCAATACTGCTGAATCGGCACACCGTCGACGTATTCCATGACCAGATACGGCACGCCGTCTTCGCCGACGCCGCCGTCCAGAAGCTGCGCAATGGCCGGATGAGACAGCGACGCCAGCATGCGCAGTTCGTGTTCAAGCTGGCGCGCCAGGTTCGGCCCGACAACGACTGGATCCAATAATTTAATGGCGACGCGCTTGTCGAACTGACCATCAGCACGCCGGCCTTCCAGTACCAGCCCCATGCCGCCGCGACCGATTTCGTGTAGCGTCTGCCATGGCCCGAAGCGTCGCTCATAAAACGCTGCAGCATCGCGACTGATCCTGGAGCTCGGCACGAGCTGCTCAACCAGTTCGGTTAACTGCTGGTCAATCAGTGCGGTTTGCTCGCGATCGTGTGCCTTCAGCAGTTTATCCAGCCAGGCGCGCACTTCGGGCGTCAGTTCAAGCGAACTCAGCACTGAATGGCGTGCTTCCGCATCAACCACGGCCAGTTGATCAAACAGTGCCGCCGCCTGTTTCCAAACCTCGGCCGAACGCTCGTCCTCGCGCCCGGCACTCATGCTTCGAGCCGCTCGACAAGAAATGCACGGGCGCGCCGCCAGTCCCGAGCCGCGCTGCGCATCGATATATCCATTACCTGGGCCGTTCGCTCAATCGTCAAGCCGGCGAAAAACCGCAGCATGACGACCTCGGCCGCGCGCGTATCGAGCGAGCTCAGTTCGTTTAGCGCCTGATCGAGCGTAAGCCAGTCTTCAAGGTTTTCGTAGCCCATGTCGGGTATGCATGATTCGATCAGTGGCATTTCCTCCGCCCGATCACGTTTGGCTGCGCCACGATAGCGCGCATAGTCAACTAGAATCTGGCGCATCGCCAGCGCGGCCGTCTTCAAGTAATGCAATTCGCTGTCAAACTGTTGCCCGCTTTGATTGATCTTCAACCAGGCTTCGCTCACCAGCGCCGTCGTATTGATGGTGAGTTGAGGGTTAGCCCGATGTGCGCGCCGTGCGGTGACACGCAACTGGTGATAGATTGACGCAACTGCCTGGTCGTCAATGGGAGTCGAAGATTCGAAAGCGGAGGTGTCGATTTCTGGCGGCATAAATTCTCGGAAAGCGGCGGTGCTGGCACGGTTTTGATGCGCACTTCGTTAACACTAATAACGAGTATTCGGCCCCCGACCCGACATCAAAACCGTGTTGATAAAAAAACTCAATTGACACTATTCGTTACATCTTTTAAGGAATCATCTTATGCGTGCAACTGTACTACTTTTCATCTTATGTGTTGTCATCCCTACTGTCCATGCCAGCGATGGCGTGTTCGAAATCAACGCCGATTGTGCGGTATTTGGCTGCTTTGATGGCGATACCAGCGGCTTGCCGGTCACCATTTCCAATCCAGGCAGCTATCGCTTGACCGGCAACCTGAGCATAAACAGCGTCAATCAGACCGCGATCAGCGTCGATACGGACAATGTCAGCATTGATTTAAACGGCTTTGCGTTGATCGGAATCGTTACCTGCTCTGGCGGAACACTAAGCTGCAGCGATAGTGGTTCGGGCGTTGGTATTGATGCAGAAACGCGTGCGAATATCAGCATCCGCAACGGTACGGTTTCTGGCATGGGCAACGTCGGCATCATCGTTGGCCGATATGCGCGTCTTGAGGAAATCACCGTCAGCCAAAATGGCGGCGGTGGAATCGAAGCCTTTGCGCCGGGCGCAGTATTGCATCGAATCACGGCCAGCGAAAATGGCGGCACCGGTATCGGACTCGGTTTCGGCTTAAGTTATGTCATGGACAGTACAGCTTTCAACAACGCCGCTCAAGGCGTAATGGGCGGCTTCTGCGGCAACGTGTTGATGGCAGGAAACCTTAATAATTCATGCACCGCCATCGCGCCGAATCGCTGTGATACCGCTACGCAGTGTGATTGATCATGACCTGCAACCGATTTCCCCGCTGTAACCGGCCGACGGCGAAAGCATGGGTTTTTACGGGCCTGTGCTTGATGAGCCTGGGGTTATGTCTGACGCCGCATTCAGCTTCAGCCCAGCCGACATTCGAGCAGTTCGTCGTTTCGACCGATACCAGTGCGCGCGTACCCTTCGTCGAAGGACCTGGCAACGTCATCACGAACGATCGCTCGCAAATCTTTATTCAGCCCGACGGCCGCGGCAACGCATTTGCTTTTGCGCCGTTTATTACCTTATTCGGTGCAGATGTAGATGCCTTGCATCGCATTCCGACGCGTTATTCGATTGATACCGCGAGAATCATCAATGGCGTGCTGATTCGGCCCGGTGACGTGTTTTTTGTCTTTAACGACAATGCACCGACCGTCTTTTTTGACGCCGAAGCGGCCAACGTACCGGATAACGTCAATCTGGATGCCTTCACGATTGATCAGGATTCCGGCCTCGCGCTGGTGTCGTTTGATCGCTATTTCGACATTCCGGCCCTGGGCTTTGTCGCACCCGGCGATTTAATCCAGATCAACAGCGAAGGTCAGCTTGATCAGCTCGCGTTTGACAGCGCGATCCTGCCGGACGGCGTTAACCTCGATGCCGTGCATTGGGTCAGCGCCGAGTTTCTGCTGCTGAGTTTTGATGTAACTACTACGCTACCCGCGCAGGGCGGGACGATCACGGTCAGCGATGACACGATCGTGCTGTATTCCACCATTTCTGAGCGTTTTGAGCGCATCATCAGTCTGAATGTCGATTCCAGCTCGTCCTGGGATGGTGGCGATGTGGATGCACTCTGGGCCGAACTGGAGGTGAATGCCGGTGCGTTTCGCTTTACAACTGCATTTCGGGAGGTGGCCGAAGATGTCGGCACGTTCGAGCTGACCGTTCAACGCATCGACGGAAGCGAAACGGCCGTCGAGGCCCGCGTGACCAGCGAAAGCGATACGGCAAATGCGGGCAGCGATTTCAACGCGGTCGACCAGGTATTGAGCTGGGCCGACGGCGACAGTTCACCGCGCACGGTTACTGTGACGATCCTCAACGACGGCGCCGAAGAAGACAACCCGGAAAGCTTCTCGCTACGGCTTGCCGTCGAATCCGGCGAAGCCGATCTGGCTAGCCCGAGCACGGTGCAGGTCAATATTCTGGACAATGACGGCCAGAACCTGTTCTCGGACGGGTTTGAGAGCTGACCGCAATAAAACGTATTAACCGCAGATTACGCAGATATACGCTGATTAAAGATAAAAGGTAAGCGGGTCAAGTACTCAACCTAACTCCCGCCAGGCTTGCTGTAGCCACTTCCCATACCGTAACGCCACTTTGGTAGCTGGAGCATGGATTTTATTACCGATTTACCGCTTGCTTCTGGCTACAACTGTATACTAACCTGTTTGGACAGGCTTACGAAGCTTGTGCGGCTTACACCATGTGTTATGGGTGAGGGGGCTTTGAGCGCTAGTGAGGTGGCAACCTTGTTCTTCAATGCCGTGGTGTGACACGATGGGATGCCTGACGACATAGTGCATGACCGCAACCCACGGTTCACATCGCACTTTTGGAGAGCATTGTGGTCGTTCTACAGCACCAGGACATTGTACAGTTTGTTGCACCATCCACAAATGGATGGCCAGACAGAAAGGTACCACTGGGTGATTGAGCAGATCCTACAGGGTTATACTGTAGAGCATGGGAGGTAGGATATGTGGGCATCATTCTTGGCGTTGGTTGAGTTTGCAATCAATGATTCACCGAATGTGTCAATTGGTAAGGCTCCATTTGAGGTGGTTTATGGGGCAAACGTCAAACTACCTGTTAACTTGGCGTGGGGTGATGTTGGTGAGGTGCCTGCTGCATAGGATGCGCACTGTCACGTGCTGGATC
>JBCCHH010000050.1:0-7860 GCA_039028855.1 Pseudomonadota bacterium
TCGACTCGGCCGAACGTCGCATCGAGCATATTGAATCGGAAGCAGAATCACTCGACTACGGTCGCCGGGCAAAAACGCTGGACGAGGAAATCGACCAGCTCGAACGCGACGAACGCGTCGAAGCCGAACTGGAAACCCTGAAATCATCACGCGGTTCGAGCAGCGATAGCTCGAGCGCCAAAAAAAGCGCGAGAACAAAAGATAAGGAAAGCGCCTAATGTTCGGGCTCGACTCTGACTTTACGTTTGTCCTTGGCATTCTGTTTCTTGTTGTCGTCGCGCCGATCTGGATTGTGATGCACTACGCCACGCGTAACTCGGCTAACAAGAAGCTGACCAGCAAGGACGAGATTGTGCTGGATGACCTGCACGAGAACGCACGCATGATGGAAGAGCGCATCCACACGCTGGAGCGCATCCTTGACGCCGATGCGCCGGAATGGAGGAAGAAGCAATGAACGATAGCCATAAAAGCCGCAACACCGATCGCTATCAGGAGACGGTTCGCAGAACGTACGAGTCGATGAGCCGCAACCGGCTGTATCGCAACAAGAAGCGCGGCATCCTGGCCGGCGTATGTGCGGGCATTTCGGACTGGACCGGCATCAACCTGACTGCACTGCGCATTATCGTCATTCTGCTGGCGTTTCCATTCACCGCCGTCATGCTGATCGGCTATGTCGTACTGGCGCTGCTGTTGCCGATAAAACCGGAGGACCTGTACCGGGACCCCGAGCATGAAGAATTCTGGCAGGAAGTCCGGCGCGCGCCGACCGATACAGTCTCGACGCTGAACCATCGCTTTCGTTCACTCGATGAACGCCTGCAGCGCATGGAAGCCTGGTTGACTTCGCGCGAATATCGCATTAACAAAGAGCTGGACCAATAATGCGGGTCGGGTCGGCAGTGATCTCTTCATTGCTGGCTCTGCCGGGGCTGGTAGTGATACTAGGCGGCCTCAACGAGCTGAGCAGCGACAGTGAACAACTGGCCAGTCTGTTCAATCAGTTGATTGAGCTGGTACAAACCCATTCCGATATTCTCGGCAGGATAGTCAGCGTTCTGGCCGCACTATTCAGCATCATTGGCCTGGCCATGTTTCTGGCCTGGCGCTGATCCCGCATGCATCCCTTCCCTATGCGACGCTGAGCCCTTCAGCGTCGATCAGGCACCTCTGATACAGTGCTTACGAAACGCGTTTTAAGCATACCGTATCAGAGGCTCCCTAGAATGAAGTTCGAACATCTGCAGATCGAAACGGACGGCCCCGTTTGCACCGTTACCGTCCACCGCCCGGACAAATTAAATGCACTGAATCGCGCTACGCTCAATGAGCTGGATCAGGCCTTTCGTTCACTGCAAAATACTCCTGAAATCCGAGCCATTATTGTGACCGGCGCAGGCGATAAAGCCTTTGTCGCCGGTGCCGATATCCGGGAAATCAATCAACTCAACGCAGTTCAGGCCCGCGCCTTTGCCGACTACGGCCAGCGGGTGTTTTCGCAAATCGAGCAGTGCTCCAAACCGGTGATTGCCGCGATCAATGGCTTTGCGCTTGGCGGCGGGCTGGAACTGGCCCTAGCCTGCCATCTGCGACTCGCCTCGGACAAAGCCAAACTCGGTTTGCCTGAAATCAAGCTCGGCATCATGCCCGGCTTCGGCGGCACCCAGCGACTGGCGCGATTGATCGGTAAGGCCAAGGCGCTTGAACTGATGCTGACCGGCGAACCGATGGATGCCGTCCAGGCGCAGACCCAGGGCCTGGTCAATCAAGTCATTGCAGCGGACGAGTTGATCAATCAAACCGAGGCACTGGCCGCGAAGCTGGCCGCCAGCGCCGCTGAAAGCGTGCGCGGCATTCTTCAGAGCGTACAACTCGGCCTCGAAGGCTCACTCGAAAACGGCCTCGCCCTCGAAGCCGCTCGCTTCGCCGTGTGCTGTACGACCGAGGACATGCAGGAAGGCACGACCGCCTTTCTCGAGAAACGGCCCGCGCAATTCAAAGGTGAATAGGATTCGGCCTGGCTCATCAGGCGAGAAGTCTGGGCCACTACCCATCCAGTTATTGGATGGCTAATCGTTTCGTTTATGATGTGGCTGTGCAAGTGATCACACCAAACCACCTACACCATCTATCACGTTGAGATTTTCATGCCCATGAAGCCCCGGAATGCCCTCGTTGTCCTTTTGACGTTACTGCTTGGCTCTCCTACCATCCTGTCCGCACAGGATGCAGCAACTGAATTGGAGAACCAGGAAACGATCGACGAAGTCACTGATCCAGTTGTTGATGCAATTGATCCCATTGAAATGGAGTGGCTCAGATCCGCCTCAGCAGATACGCTGGTGTGTCCGTTTCGAGGTCGGATCGACTACGAGCCAGGCGAGATCGAGTGTGGTGTGATCCGGGTGCCTGAAAATCGCGAAGTGGCCAACAGCCGAACGATCGAGCTGAACTACGTGCGCATCGTCGCCACTGGTGAGGACCACGAAGGCGAGGCGGTGGATATACGCGACGATCCCGTCATCTATCTGACCGGTGGACCCGGCGTGACGGTGGATGTCTACGTCCAGCGGCTCAAGGACCATCGTCTTGTTTCGCAGCGCGATCTCTACATTCTTGAGCAGCGCGGCATCGGTAATTCGGGCGATTTCTGCCCGTTCTTTGGTCGTCGCAACGTGGCCGACGCCGTACACGCCGATCAAGAAGCCTCCGAACGAGCCTTTATCGGTCAAGTCGAGACCTGCATACGCTCAGCAATCGATGCTGGTGTGGATGTGGCCGGCTACAACACCTTTGAGAATGCCCGCGACATCAAGGCTATGCGGCTAGCGCTGGGTTTGGATGAGTGGAACGTCTGGGGCATCTCCTACGGTTCCGTGCTGGGCCAAGCCTACATGAAAGTCGACCCCGAGGGTATTCGCGCCGCAGTGATTGATGCGATCGTGCCGTTGGATATCGGCGAGCTGATGCGGATTTCCCATTGGCACAACGCCAATCTCGATCGCCTGTTCGGGGCCTGCGCGGATCAGCCGGACTGTGCGCGAGTTTACGAAGGGCTGCGTGATCGCTACATGACCGCGATTCAGACGCTGAATGAATCGCCGGCTACGGTTGAAGTCGAAGCCAATGAACTGGCGCCTCAGGGCGAGGTGCATTTTTTTGCTTCGCTAATCGTTGGGCTGCCGTTTAGCCTGATGTACGAGCAAGAGACGCACCCCGCGCTGCCCGCCATCATTGACGGCCTGACGCGAGTCGTCGAGAGCGGCGACGATCAGTTCTATCGGGCCTTGGCGCAGGCCATGCAGATGGACATGGACGACGACTTCGGGGTGTCAATGGGCATGTCGGCAGCCGTTCGATGTCAGGACGGGTACGTCGACAGTGCTGCCGAAACTGCGGCGCTGGATCGCGCGGCCTACCCAGAATTGTTTTTCGCCTTTAATCATCCTGCGATCGTTGAAGAAAGCCCGATTCGCTGTCGGGAATTTGATTTGGGTCCGCGCGACATGGCCGAATACGCAGCCGTTGAGTCAGATTTGCCCGTGGTGGTGGCCAACGGTCGCTGGGACCCGATCACACCTGTCGAGCTAGCCGAATACATCATGCCGGGATTTGAGAACGGTGAACTGGTAGTGTTTCCCCATGCCGGCCACGGCCCCACGCGTTCGATTCCATGCGCGGGCGACTGGTTGAATACCTGGTATGACGATCCAACCGCACCCGTCGACCGAGAATGCGTCGACGAAGGCGAAGACGCCGCGCAGTTTGTCGCACCCTACTTCCGTAGCTCGATCATGGTCAATGCACTCGCACTGATGGCTGAAGATGAAGATCGCCTCAAAGTCCATGGCGTCTGGATTGGCGCTTCGGCGGGCATGACGTTGCTGGCCGCACTGTTTCTCCCGCTGGCCTGGGTCGGCCGACGCTTCAATGGTCACCGGCTCGAAGCCAGTGGCGGCAGCCGCCTGCTGGTCTTCTTCGCTGCCGGGCTGGCCGTGGCCTGGTTAGCCGGCATGGGCTATGCGGCCTTCGTGACCTCCAAGATCACTGAAGCCATGCTGTTGTTCGGCATGGTGCCCTGGGCCAAGTGGTTCGCCTGGGTGGGCATCTTGAGCCTGATTGTGGCCATCGCGGCCATTGCCCAAACCTGGCGCAACCGCGGCCACATCAAACTGGGCTCGAAGATCGGATTGATCGTCAGCAGCCTGGCCGTCATTAGTCTCGGCATCGCGGGTCAAGTCTGGTCGCTGGGGCCGTTCTGAGGCGTTGCCAGGCCAGCCAAGCCGGGCAAGCTAATTCGCAGCGCCTGGGCGCTGTCGATCGATAACGGTCTGGCCTTAGTGGCCGTGCGCTTTGTCATGTGCTGTGCGACCGAAGACATGCAGCAGGCAACCCGCGCGTTCCTGGGAAAACGGCCGGCGATATTTAAGCGGCGGTAATCGGAACCGCAGAGTACGCGGATGTACGCAGCAGGTGTCACGACAAAATCGCAGCTCGGCGGACTGATTCATTAAACATTCAGCAGCGACTTCTTCCGCCAAGAGCCAGTCTCGAAGGTGATAGCCATTTTGGAAGAGCGAACAGGTGAAATCACAGATAATTTCAGCGTCTTCACAATAACTGAAGACCTTAGCCACTCGGCCTCTTCATCTGAGCATCCTTCGGTACTGACCTCCACCTTTCGAATTCATTACGGTTCATCAGGCGCTGCTCGAATAGTGGCGCAGTTCAGCGGCGTTTGAGACGACGGCTGTTGCAGCGATAGTAAGAATGGCGAACGGTCAAACGTCCGCTGTAACGATTTGCTGGACGGCAAGCCACTGTGGATCGAAAAAATCGGCAATCCATACATCGCACATACCCTCCAATCGCGTACCCACGCCCACAAAGCGCCAACTCAGCTCCGTAGTAGCCTTGACATCCCATGGCGCGTCTCCAAAATAGACCACCGAACGCTCGTGTGCGCCAAGCTGCTGCGAACAGTGCCGCATGATCCCAGTGCGTGAGATCGCATCATCGCTACTTGATAGGAAATCCGGCGCTTCGATTCCAGCATATTTGAGCTTCATCCGGGCCGTATCACCCCAGCCACCCGTTGCTATTCCAAACTGGACTCCAGCAACGGTCAACGCCGAAATCGCCTCCCTTGCTCCCGGCATCGGACGGCAGGCTGCCCCAGATTCGAGATAGTCCCTTACCTTGTTACAGAAAACGTTCCGAACATCACCGATAATCTGCTGCGTATCCGCAATCCCAAGCCGGGCAAGCAGCTCTACGAGCAAACCCGTATCGGTGACGTGGGTATAAGACTCCCAGCACATATCAAAGTCGCGACAACCGATAACCTCTACCATTGCCTCCTGGTACAGCGCATCATCAAATTCGATGCTTTGCACTAATGTGCCATCAAGATCAAAGATTAGTGCATCGGTTGGGGAAATCATCTTCATGCCTAGCTAGTGAATAACTAACAGAAGCTTGCATCATAGAAGTGCTGGATACCCATCAATCATAGCCATTTTTCTCGGAGTATTTTCCGATGGGTATGCTCGATTTTTTGGGTTTGGGACTGCACTAGGAATGGGCAACATCATTCACCATAACCATAATGGCGGCATGCGTTGGATCTGAAAATATTGGTATGGAAGGCTTTGCAGGACGGCGACAGCTTTCATTCCAGTACCCGCAGGTACAAATAAATGATCATGAAAAACGCCTGCAATTACGTTACAACCGATGCCGCGACTGGCCAGAGCTGAAGAAAATGCGGCGGTCAAACCAACTGTTTTGAGTTCAGAGTGTACACGGAGTGTGATCCATGCCGCACGATACTGAATTTCCAAGTCTGCGGCAATTGCATCCTCCTCACGTAGCACCAGTGTAGTGCCCTCTGGCTCGGACATGCGCGCGACATCAGGGAGTGCTGCCAAGCTGCTCGGATCCTGCACAACGCAAAAGACGTAGACGCCGGCGTGTAATTGAGGGTTCAATTCAGCGAGCAGCTTTCGTAGTTCGACATCAGGCACTTTCATTGCGCGCTCCTACGATCAACTTCTATATGGGATTTTGCAGATTTCCCCGCCGGCGATTCGAACCTCTCATCGAGCTCGTCGTTGATCTGCACACGTTCAACGACAGTGCTCGAATGATCCAACTGCAGGGTATATTTTGCGGCACCGTACTTTTCGCTCAATACCGTACCCTGCCCGATCGTGGCATTTTTCCAAAAGACCACCTCACTTTCACGTGAGAAATACCGAGCCCGGAACGAGCCATCGCTGTTTCGAGACGCAAACACCGCTCCTGAATCGCCCATGTCAACAGTGATGCATTGCATCTCCGATTCATTAGTTAACTTGTCCGTAACCGCAACACCGGCGGGATTACCACCCACGTGGCAGTGCGAAAAAACAGCAAAACATTGAATATCCATCTTCGTTTCTCCAAGCAGGTCTCGGTGCCTTCCAGCCTGGAAGACACCGAATCAGGAAATCTCCGAATCACTCTGTGATGAGCGCATTTGAGCGGACACTATGAATAACGTGCCTGCCCAAAAGAAGCAACCATATTCACTATGGCGCGCAGGCCACTACGTCGATTTCAACAAGCCAGTCTGATGACACCAAGCCGGCCACATAGAGCGCCGTTATGGCCGGTCGCACGCCACTGAGTACGTCCATACGTACTTTAATCAGGTCATCCATGTCCTCGCGCCGCACCAGAAAGAAGCACATTTTGACGATGTCTTCTTTGCTCATATCGGCGGCATTCAGAACGACCTCGACGTTCTCAAGGGCCTGGCGACATTGGCCCTCGAAATCGGCAGGCAGTTGGCCCGAGGGTGAAACGCCTACCTGGCCGGAAATATGCAGCGTCCGCGCACCAGCCGCAGTTTCAACACCGTGGGCATAAATTCCGTGATACGGGGTCGCAACTGGAAATGGGTCATGTCGTTTTGAGATGCTCATACTATTTTCTCCTTTGAGATGGGTTGGCGGCAGATTGCCTTAGTGGTTACGGGGAGCGCACGAGAAGCACGCTGTGGCATACGCAATGTGATCACCGTCAATCCAAGTAGAATCAACGCCGCGCCGATCGCCTCGGGCACATTTAGCCGCTCACCCAGCCAAAGCGCTGACGATGCCATGCCGACGACTGGGATAAGCAATGCGAATGGGGTAAAGGTCGCAGCAGTGTGGCGACGAAGCAGCGCAGCCCAGAGCGCAACAGCCACGAGCGTTGAGGCATAGCTGGTGTACAACACCGCCAGCCAGGTATCCACGCCGGCCTGCAACAGCGTCTGCAGTGGTTGCGTGGTTTCGGTTAGCCAAGACAGCAGCGCGAGCGGAATCGGCGCAACTAGGCTCATCCACACCGTCAGATGAACCACATTGACCTGTTTCAGTTGCTTGGTCAGCGTGTTGGCCAGCGCCCAGGCGGTGGCCGAGCCGAGCACCAGCCCAATGCCTATAAGCGTCCCATTAGCCCCCGCTACTATCACAAACAAGGCAAAGCCGATCAGGCAGATCAACAACCCAACAAGTTGGCGTTGTCGTACCGGCTCACGCAAGAACACATAGCTGAGGAATATTGTGAACAACACCTGGGCCTGCACCAGCAGCGAGGCCAATCCCGCGCTGATGCTTGACTCCATCGCCAAGAACAGCAGCCCGAACTTGAACACGCCCAGCAGCAGCCCGATCATCAAGACGGCTGTCAGTGGCGCATGAGGCATTGGCACAAGAAACACGGCAGGAATGCCCGCAAGCGCAAAACGCACCGCCGTGAACAACAGCGGCGGTAGCTCCTCCAAACCAATCTTGATAACGGGGAAATTGATACCCCAGATCAGCGCGA
>JBCCHH010000051.1:0-7854 GCA_039028855.1 Pseudomonadota bacterium
CCGGATAAGGTACCGGCCTGATAGACCGGGCCTTCCGGTGCAATCTGCTGCATGTACTCGGCCTTACCGCCGAATGCGCCGACTGGCATGCCGGCACCGATCACTTTGCCGAAACAGCTCAGGTCGGGCTGCACGTTGTACAAGGCCTGGGCACCGCCGAGCGCGACGCGGAACCCCGTCATGACTTCGTCGAACAACAGCGCCGCGCCGTACTGGTCGCACAGTTGGCGCAGCCCTTCGAGAAAACCCGGGCGCGGCGGAATACAGTTCATATTGCCGGCAACAGGCTCGACCGCAACGCAGGCGATGTCATCGGGATACCGTTCAAACAGGGCCTGCACCGAATCCAAGTCGTTAAAGCGTGCGTTCAGCGTCAGCGCGGCCAGTTCTGGCGGGACGCCGGGTGAAGTCGGCACACCCATGGTCTGCGCGCCGCTGCCGGCCTTGACCAGGAAACTATCGGCATGGCCGTGGTAGCAGCCTTCAAATTTGATCACGCGATTGCGACCGGTCGCGGCGCGTGCCAGACGCAGCGCGCTCATGGCCGCTTCGGTACCCGAGTTGACCATACGTACGCGCTCAAGACCCGGTACCAGTTGGCACAGTTGTTCAGCCATGGTCACTTCATCGGGATTCGGTGCGCCGAAGCTCAGGCCGCGACCGGCCGCTTCCTGCACCGCCTGAATAATGTGTGGATGCGCATGGCCGCAGATCATCGGCCCCCAGGAACCGATATAGTCGATATAGCGTTTGCCGTCGACATCGGTCAGATACGCACCTTCGGCGCTGCGAAAAAACACCGGCTCGCCGCCGACGCCGTTAAATGCACGTACGGGTGAATTGACGCCGCCTGGGATTCGGGCCTGGGCACGTAAAAACAGTTCGCTGCTGTGGCTCATGTTCGGTTCTCAATTGTCATGATGGGTATCGCGATTGATGCTAAAAACAGCTGGACCATTGCCGCGCCCGTGCTTCAATATCGTCGGCATCGAACAGATCGCTGATCACGGCGATCAGGTCGGCACCAGCCTCGGCCACCTCCGGCGCGCGCTCCAGAGTAATACCACCGATCGCGACCACGGGCTTGCCGAACTGTCGGGCCTCGGTCAAGGTCTTCAACGGGCAATGCACGGCATCGGGCTTGGTCGGCGAAGGATACAGGCTGCCAAAGGCCAGGTAATCCGCACCTTGCTCGACCAGCTTGGCCGCACGCGCAAGATCGTTGTAGCAGGATACGCCAATGAGCTGGTCCGGATGCAACATTGAACGTGCTTCGATCAGGCTCATATCGTCACGGCCCAGATGCACGCCATCGGCCCGAATTTCGACCGCCAGTTCGACATCGTCATTGACGATAAACAGCGCGCCGGTCGCTTGACAGCACTGCTGCAGCGCCAGCGCTGTTGTGCGATCGGCTTCGGGTTTGGCCCGATACTGCAGCCAGACAGTACCGCCGGCCAGTGCGGCCGAGGCCGCATCGATCAATGCCGAGCCGCATCGATTAGTCGGCGTCAGTGCATACAGGCCACGCGTGAATACATTGGCTTTACGCTTCATCTACAATTCCGCAGGTTTAGTTTCTGCATAAGGATTCAATCATGAGCGAGTCGGTAGAGTACAAAAAGTGGCTGTGCGTCGTATGCGGCTGGATTTACGATGAGGAAACCGGCGATCCGGACAGCGGACTGGCGCCCGGTACGCGCTGGGACGATGTACCCGAATCCTGGGTCTGCCCCGACTGCGGCGCAGGCAAGGAAGATTTCGAGATGGTGGAGTTTTAAGCCGTACCACGCGCAACACCCCTAACCACCGAGGCTAAGTAAACCGCTGCGATAGTTTCCGTCAGTCTCAAGTACGAACCAGCGCGCCATCGGCTCGCTATGCTCAGGGATGAATCGATCGGTGCCCGGCATGCAGTTGGCGGCAGTGGATGGCGCGGCCAGGCACTCGATCGTTGCGGCTGGATCGATGGCATACCGCTGCCTGAAGCGCTGATGGACATGGCCGAAGGCAACGAACTGCGTTGCGGGCAGATCACTCAGTTTCTGCCATAAGCGTTCCGGCTGCTGCAGCGGCACGCGATCAATCCACGCTGATACCGGTAGCGGATGATGATGGATAAAAATACCTGCCGGCCGGTTTGAGTCTATTTGATCAAGTGAGTCTAAACGCAGTTCATCCAACTCGCCATCGGGTCTGCCCGGCCAGGCAGAATCCAACAGCACCAGTTGCCAGGCACCGATGCTGAGTATCGGGCCGGCATGAAAGCCTTTAGCCTCAAACACCGGCTCCATGATCGCTCGATCGTCGTGATTTCCAGGCAGCCATGCGACAGGGATATCAAACAAACTGAGCCAGTCACAGAGGCGCTCATAACTCTCAACTGAAGCATCGTCGGATACATCACCAGTCAGGATCAGCCAATCGGGCGCATAAGCTCGAACCGCAGCCGAAAACCGGCTCAGATTCTTGTCTGGAGATTGACCGCGATACTCAGCTTCGGGGTCTGCAGATAGATGACAGTCGGAGATTTGCAGCAGACGCATTTGGTTTATTGGCCAATATCAACTTCTGGCACGCGCAATGAGTTGTTCCGCATTATCCGCATAGGGGTTGATCGGGCCGGCTTCAAGCACATGCGTAAAGTATTCGATGGCACGCGCCTCATCACCTAGCTCAAAATATGTTCGGCCGAGATAATAGTACGCTGTAACCTTCGGTAGAGTTTCAATACTCGCGTACAACTGTTGCAAACCGGGCTGCCTCCTGCGCGCCTGAGCATGAGCCCAGCCCCAGTAAAAATTGTGATGAGGCAGCTCTCCATATTTGCTTTCAAGCCGCTCTAGAATTCGCACCGAGTAGTATCCATGGTTATTATGCAAATCCAGTTCGGCTTGCATCATTTCCGTCTCATAAGTATGGCCTAATACTCTGCGCGCATCGCGGATGGCGCGATAGGCCAGATCGAGTCGACCGTGACTGATCTGACGACGCACCTCGGCGAGATCAGCATATCCTTGGCGTTTTTCTTCATACTTCTCGAGCAAAAGGGTCCATTCTGCGTCGGCGGGAACATTTGAAACAGCGTCAGATTCTGATGCAATTCGCTCGAGCCAGACTGATTGGGGCCAACCCTGCCGGATACGAGAATATAAGCCTGCAGCCGCTTGCGTATCGAAACCCGCAGTAGCCAATCGTGTCGATACCGCTTCAAAACAGTTTGAACTACCACAGCCGCTAGCCACAAGTTGATTAAACAGACTGGCATTGGCATTAAGGCGATAGTCGATATAGCGATACATGAGTTCGGTCGGTTCATCAAACTCGATCAGACGCATATCTTCACGCTCGCGCCATAGCCGGCTGGCTCGTGGGCACTGCTGCATGGCCATAGCGATCACGCCGGCCAGTTCATCGGCGTTCTGAATCCAGGCCAGCATGCCTTCGGAAACAAATAAACGGCCACCGGCAATACAGCCTGCATCGGCATCAGGCTCGGCAGTTACTGTCAGCTTGAAATCGTTTTGATCCGTGCTTTGCTCCGCTTCAGAACCCAGCCTCTGCAAAATCTCGTCGAGCTTCTGCTGCAAATCAGGGTTTAGTTCACGCGGCGCGGCGTGGGCCAGCTCGAAACGAGGGTACAGCGTCTGTTCGGCCGCGGCCTGATTGTGCTCACTCAAGGCAATGGGTTCATGCCCACCAGACCGGCAAGCGGTCAGCAGCAGACTCAGCGAGATGCATACGATGGCATATTTTGCTTTCAGCATCATGTTCATGCAGTCCAGTTGTACAAATGAAAAAATTCGATTGTGCCGCTTTTGCGAAGCAATTGGTCTATTCTAGGTGTATTCACATTCAGCAGGATGCGATTATGGTGCTGACAGCGATACGCCATTTCCTCGAACGGCGCAGATTTCCAACGCTTTTGATAATTGGTGCCGCGCTGCTGGTCCTGAATATCATCATTCCCGACGCGCTGCCGTTCGTCGACGAGATTCTGATGCTCATCGCAACCTTGCTGATTGGCAGTCTGCGCAAGAAAAAAGAGGATACGACTGAACTGAAGTCGACACCGCCGGTGGATTCCAATTAACCGTCGACGTCGCCAGCGACCACCAGGAGGTAGACTTTATGCTGGCCGCGGCGATGCACAGAAAGCTTTCAGCCCTTCGAAAACATCCGCTTTAGATTCTAAAATTTATCTGGCCGAACAATCTCAACCTGTTCAAGATAGGTGATGCCGGAATAGTTGTCGAAGAACTGCTCAGCGACTTGATCGGCGATCTGATTGGCGGCGTCCTTACTGCTGGTGATGACTTCGATCTTGACGTTGCTGAATCCGTCGACCACTGCAGCGCGGTTGGTTGAACGGACACCGCGGCTGCCCTTGCCGCCGGCCGGGGTGACGGTATAGCCGCGCGCACCGGCGGCTTCAATCAGTGCCGCAACCTTATCCAGAATCATCTTCTCGGTGATGATGACGACCTTGCTTGCCTTGTAGTGATCCATTGCTACTTCCTTCAAAGCCGATGGTTGAAGATCATACTGAAATTCATCTCGCTTGCGGAACTCAGAACCCGAATACGGCGTCGGCCAGCGCTATATACAGAGGCACACCGATCACGATCGCAACCGGTGTACCGACGCTGGTCGAAGAACCGATATAGGCCGATGGGTTGGCCGACGGGATCGCCGCGCGGATGGTTGGCGGACCGGAAATATCGGAACTCGATCCGGCCAGCACCGCCAACAGAATCACCCCACCCGGGCTGAAACCCGTCAACACGTGGGCGATGTAGCCCAGGCCGAAGGCGATCAGACCATGCAGCAGCGGCGCAATGGCCGCATATACGATGTACCAGTGCGCAACGCGACTCAGCTCGCTCAAGCGGTTCCAGGCCTCCATACCCATCGTCAGCATCAGGATCGACAAAAAGCCCAGGAACAGTGGATCATAAAAATCCTCAAACAACCGTTCCGGTTGGGTCAGCAAGCCGAGCACCAGACCGAGCAAGAGCGCCGACAGCGCCGAACTTCTGAGGCTCTCGGCAATAATTGCAGCCGGCTGCACACGCTCACGCCGGCCGCCTTTCTGCCTGGCAAGATGGATGTTGGCCAGCAGAATGGCCACAATTAACGCGGGTATATCCATAAATGGATACAGCGCCGGCACCCAGGCTTCGTACAGCACATTCTGCTCTTCGAGCAGCGCCATAGCGACGGCCAGGGTAGACGCGCTGACCGCGCCGAACAAACCTGCGGTAGCGATGCCGTCCTCGGTTCGAACACCCGGCAGTGCGGCCAGAGTGAACCGCCCTGCGACCACAATCGCACAGCCAACCACCAGCGCGATCAAGGCTGGCAGCAGCATCTGACTCAAATCGGCCTCACGAATCGCCATGCCACCCTCAAGCCCGATGCGCATCAACAAAATGAATACACAGAATCGATAAATGGCATCCGGAATCGTCAGCTTGCTGCCGCTGGCTGCGAGCAGCATGCCGCCAATCAAGAATGCCAGCGCAGGCGATTGGAACTGCGTCAGCAAACGGCTGAAAAATTCGAGTGTGAAGTCCATCTGGATTCTGCTTTTTCGATTCGGTCAGCATACCGAAAACTGCTAGCCGGCAAGCCTCAATACAAGCTACGGGAGACCGACGCTGAGTGACTGCTTCACGATACAGCGACTCATGTGTATCGAGAGCATCAAACAGTACCTGCTGGCCAAGCCCGTTGCTGCACAATATACACATGAATCATCGATCGTTCCATCTCATGCTGGCCGGTGGCGGTCTGGCTAACTGCCTGATCGCACTTCGCCTTGCCGACATGCACCCCGAAACCCGCGTATCGATTATCGAAGCCGGGCCTGCGATCTGCGGCAACCATACCTGGTCGTTCCATGCGAGTGATTTGAATGCATCACAACATGAATTCATTGCGCCGGTCATCCAGCACCACTGGCATGCGCAGGAGGTTCGCTTTCCCAGCTATGTACGCATGCTCAGAACCGGCTATTTCAGCATCACATCGGATGCGCTCAGGGAGCGCATGCACCAGTCCAATATCGAGATTCTGACCAATACGCGCGTGACCGGGCTTGGACCGGACTTCATTGAAATCGATAGCAGTGAGCGGCTGCAAGCTTCAGCCGTGCTCGACGGCCGCGGCCAGGCGAACGCCGAGGGTCTGGTGCTCGGCTTTCAGAAATTTTTCGGTCGTGAAGTGCACACCGCTCAACCGCACGGTATCGAGAATCCCGTCATCATGGACGCCACCGTTTCACAGGCCGATGGCTACCGTTTCATCTACCTGCTGCCGTTCAACCAGACAAGTCTGCTGATTGAAGACACGCGCTACAGCGACGGCGCGCAATTGGACGATAATCAGCTTTCGGCCGCGATCGACGACTATGCAGAAACTCAAGGCTGGCAGATCGCCCGGACGCTGCGCGAAGAACGCGGTGTATTACCCATTCTGATGGCTGGAAACTTTAAGCAATTCTGGCCTGCACAGGAAACCGTTGCACGCGCCGGGCTGCGCGCCGCCCTATTCCACCCAACCACAGGGTATTCACTGCCGCAGGCCATGACGCTGGCTGATGCCATAGCTAATCACTGGCCCATGGACGGCCCGATGCTGGCAGACTTCACACGCGACCACGCGTTGAAATTCTGGAATGCGACCGGCTTTTTCCGATTGTTAAATCGCATGTTGTTCCGCTGCGGCGCTCCCGAAAAGCGCTATACCGTGATGGAACGCTTTTATAAGCTATCGAACTCTCTGATCGAGAATTTTTATGCCTCCAGGCTGACCCCGATGAACAAGGCACGCTTACTGGTGGGTAAACCGCCCGTGCCAATACTTGAGGCCTTGTCCATGCTAGGGGAAAAGAAATTTCTGCGTGGAGAAGGCATAAAGCCATAAGCCAAAACAGCTCTCGAACAGCATGATCTTGACACTACTATTCGATCGTGCTGTTGATTGCCAAGCCGTTTTTTACGCCGACGGGGCTTTTGATGTCTGAATGTTCATACAGCCTGAATCAACGTATCAAACGATCGCCTGGGTGCCTCGCTCTTTCAAACCGAACAACTTGAAACACACTTGAAAGCTTTTACTGAATGGGTTGGTCTCCTGCTCCGAATTCATTCAAACCTGAAGGAGATCCAACGCATGATTCGATACTTTCTGGCCGCACTGACGGGTCTGTTGCTCACCACGTATAGCTTTGCCCTGGACAGCGAACCGTTTAGCGAACAACGCTTCGAATCGCTGCAGGCTGAGGGTGCACTAGTGCTTGTCGATGTCTGGGCGACTTGGTGCCCAACCTGCAAGCGCCAGCGCGAGATTCTGGCTGAATTTCAGGACGAGCACCCCGAAGTGGATTTCACCATTCTCGAAGTCGACTTTGATGACGACAAAAACTGGGTCAAAAAATTCCGCGCTCCACGTCAGTCAACGCTGACTCTTTATCGCGGTGAGGAGCAGATCTGGTTCAGCGTGGCCGAAACACGCGAAGACGTGATCTTCGAGCAGTTGCTGAACGCAGCCGGCAGCAACTAAAGCGCGTTACGATGACACTGGAATTTTCATCCATTCCGCTGGCTGCCTTAGCCGGCGCCCTGAGCATACTGTCGCCCTGCGTTTGGCCGTTGGTACCGGCCGTGATGTCTTCGGCTGCGACCGGCGGTAAAACCGGCCCCTGGTTTCTGGCCGCCGGGCTGAGTATATCGTTCGCCGTTGCGGGCACGATATTGACCTTCGTGCTGCTGAATCTGGGCCTTGATCCGGAAATCATGCGTATCATCGCCGCCGTACTGCTGCTGTTCATGGCGGCCGTGTTGTTGATAC
>JBCCHH010000052.1:0-7770 GCA_039028855.1 Pseudomonadota bacterium
CCTCCGGCAACGATGATTCGTTCAACGCGGTGATCTCCGGCGATGGCCGTTGGGTCGCGTTTGAAAGTGCAGCTAGCAACCTGATCAGCGGCCAGATCAACTTCAACAATGATTCCGATGTGTTCCTGTTCGACGCCACAACCGGCGATGTGGAACTGATCAGCCATGCGGGTGACTTCGTGACCACAGGCGACTTTCCTTCATTCGATCCTGTGATCTCGCGCAATGGCGCTTTCGTTGCATTCGAGAGTCCGGCGCGAAATCTTGGTTTCAACGTGGGTGCGCCAACCTTCAACATCTACCGCTATGCCGTGGCGACGGGTGAATTGGCGCTGATCAGCGGTGCAGAGGGCAGCGCCACCGATGGTGCGAACGATAACTCTGTTGATCCGGTGATCTCTGCCAACGGGCAGTCGATTGCGTTCGAGAGCGAAGCTACGAATCTGATTACGGCCCAGGCAGACGATAATCAGGAACCGGATGTGTTCTTGTTTAATACGGGAACGATCCTGCTCGCAAGTCATATCGGCGATGATATGACGAGCGGTAACGGTGAATCGCTGGACCCGAACCTCAGCGCCAATGGTTTCGTGGTCATCTTCAGTAGCGAAGCCGGTAATCTGGATGGTGACGCCGGCGACGGCAACTTGACCAACGACGCATTTCGCTTTGATACCAACGCAGAAGGTGTGATCTTCTCCGATGGCTTCGAGTAACGCTCAGCCCAGTTGAATTGGGCTTGTTCAAAGGTTTTTTAAAGCGTGCGGCCGTAATAATTAATCACCCAATTGGGCCGCGTGCTGATGGTTTCGGACGCAAGTTTCTGGCATTCGAGGCGTAAGCCGAGTTTTTCGGCGACGCCGATCGAGGCGTTGTTTTCAGGATCGATAATCGCGAAGATTCGTGCAAGTTTGAGTTCGCTGCGCGCATAGTCGATCAGGGCAGTGCCGGCTTCGCTGGCATAGCCGTAGCCCCAGTGGTCTTTCCAGACCCACCAGCCGATTTCGAAGTCGCCATTGTCCAAGGGCTGAAGTCCGGCCAGGCCGACGACCTGATTGGTTTCGATCAGCTCCATGGCAAAGAAGCAGACCCGATGTTGACGTAAGTGTCGCTTCTGGCGCTTGAACAACTGCTTGATTTCTTTATCCGTCATTGGCCGCCCTTTGGTCACGAAGCGCATCATGTCGACATCGCGGCACATTTTCTCAAGCGTGGGCCGATCTTTTCGGCGCCAGGGACGGAGCAGCAAGCGCTGGCTGGTGACGGTAATAGTCATGATTGGATTTTACCCAACCATTCGATCAATGGGTCGGTCAGGTCCTGATGAAACGGTGAACCCAGGGTGACATACTCGCTGATCGAGCCGGTTTCGCTGTGTTGAAAAAGGTGATTGAGTCCGGCAATAAGCCGTACGGTGCACTGTCCAGGCTGGAGTGCGGCCTGGATCGCGGCAAGATCAGCTTCCGGGCTGAGCTGGGTATCGTTTGCGCCGGCGGCGGCGAACACCGGGCAGCGCACCTGGTTTAAATAAGTCTTCGGATCGCTGCGCAGTAAAAAACGCCATTCCCATTCCATCAGATCGTCGACCATGAATTGAATGTCTTCGGCGACGGCGTCC
This sequence comes from Pseudomonadota bacterium, assembly GCA_039028855.1. Classification (GTDB taxonomy): domain Bacteria; phylum Pseudomonadota; class Gammaproteobacteria; order Xanthomonadales; family Wenzhouxiangellaceae. The sequence goes on from JBCCHH010000052.1 coordinate 1,619, forward strand.
GCTTGATAGCCCCAATCGGTATGGAAGCGCTGCATGATCTGACGGAGTTTGGTCTGCAGTTCGCGCGTTTCGCTTTCCGACAGCGATTCCTGATAGTCGACCATGAGGTCGAAACAGGCATTTTTCATGTCCATCATCGCCTTGGTGGACGCTTCGCCCCAGCCTTCGCTCAGGCAAATACGCTGATGCTGCTCGTTAAACATTTGTCGGCCGGGCAGGCCGCTGCCGGCCAGCAGGGCAAGGCCTCGAACAGCGGGCTGTTTTCGCTGGCTTGAGGCCGCGACCATGCTCGCAATCAATGCGCCCTGGCTATGTCCGGCGAGGATAATCGGCAGCGTTGGATCGTGACGGCCGATTTCGGTCATCGCGCTGCGGATATCGTTGACCAATACATTCGCATTGGCCGACAGGTAATCGCCACCGGATTGGCCGACGCCGCGATCGTCCCAGGAAACGGCGATGTAGCCAGCCTCGGCGAGCACTTCGCGTAAGCGAAGAAACGGTTTTTTGCCGGCGATGGCCTCATTGCGATCCTGCGGACCAGAGCCGGATACGAGCAGTACGATGCCTTTGGTCGCGATCTTGCTCGGACGTGTCAGGCTGCCGGCCAGGGTGACTTCGGGTGGGCCGGAGCGTAGCTTGAGTTCAAGCGTTTCGATGGTGTCGGACATCAGAGCAGGTTTGAGCAAGCGGTTCCTGCTTGTTCAGTGCCAGACCAACAAGCCGGCCCAGGCCGCGTTGAGTAGCGAAACAATGGTGCCGCCCAGTATGGCTTTCAGACCGAGCTGGGCAATCTGCGGTCTACGTTCGGGCGCAATGCCGCCGATGCCGCCGAGCTGAATTGCAATTGACGAGAAATTGGCGAAGCCGCACAGGGCATAGGTCGCGATCAGTACCGAGCGCTCGGACAGATCCATCTGAATCTCGGTCAGCGCAACATAGGCGACAAATTCATTGGCTACGACTTTTTGACCGATCAGACCGCCGACCGTGACTGCTTCATCGAGCGGCACACCAACCAGAAAAGCTAATGGTGCGAAAATCCAGCCGAGAATCAGCGCCAGATCCAGCGGCTGGCCAATCGCGGCTTCGAGCCCGCTGACCGAACCGAGCCAGGTCAGTGGCCCGTTGATCAGCGCGATCAAGGCCAGAAAAGCCAGCAACATTGCACCGACGTTAAGCGCCAGTTTCAAGCCTTCACCTGCACCGCCGGCGGCCGCTTCGATCAGATTGGAATGTTCGCGCTCGACCGTGGTGCGTACCAGTCCCATGGTTTCGGATGGCTCGGTTTCCGGCAGAATCATCTTGGCCACGAGCAGCGCGGCCGGGGCGGCCATGATCGAGGCCGAGATCAAGTGCTTGGCGAAGAAGGCTTGCGTTTCCGCATCGCTACCGCCGAGCAGCAGCGCAAAGGTCGCCAGTACGCCGCCGGCAATCGTGGCCATACCGCCGGTCATCAAGGCGAATAATTCCGAGCGCGTCATGCCGCCGATGAAGGGACGCACAACCAGCGGTGCTTCGGTCTGGCCGACAAATACATTCGCCGCAGTGGCCAGCGCCTCGGAGCCCGACACTTTCATCAGCCGCGCCATGACTAACGCCATCCACTCGACCAGGCGTTGCATGAGCCCTAGGTGATACAAACAGGCCATTAGCGAGGCGAAGAAAATAATCGTCGGCAGTACCTGAAAGGCGAATACAAAGCCGAAGTTTTCCTGATTGGCCAAATCACCAAACAAAAAGGATGACCCGGCCTGGGCAAAGCCGATCAGGGTGACAAAACCCTGGGCCAGCAACTCGAATATCGCTTGCCCGGCAGGCACCCACAGCACGAAAATGGCCAGGGCCAACTGCAGCGCCAAACCGACGATGATCGTATGCCAGCGAATGCGGCTGCGATTTTCAGACGCCAGCCAGGCAATGCCGAGCAGTACGATAATGCCGAGAATACCGGTCAGATTTGCCATTTATGTTTGTTCTTTTTGCATTGGCACACCTGATTCTACTGTTTAGCGACGGTTTGTATCAGGTGCTTATAGTTTGATGTTTCGCCACTCTCCTTGATGCCAGGCTAGTGCAAACCAGAGTGTAGTACCGCAGCGGTAGAGCCCCTGCAGAAGCCACACACCCAGCAGGCCAAAGCCAAGCACCGGGCCAACCAGTACGGCCAGGGGAATAAACAAAAGCCATTGACAGGTCAGCGAGATTCGCATGACCTTGCCGGTTGCGCCGGCACCCAACAGCGCATGCATGATGACCAGACCGGCCGTGTCGATACCGATGATGGTACCGGAAATCATCAGCGGCCAGAACGCCAGCGCAAGGGTGTCGGGGTCGGTAATGAATACCGCCAGGATGGGTTTGCCGAACAGAATGACGACTAAGCCCATAGCAGCGCCGAGCAGGCCCGAGAACAGCATCGCATTCCAGCCCCAGCGGCGGGCATCTTCTGCATCTTCACGCCCCAGCGCATTGCCGACCAGGGTGGTGGTTGCGATGCCAAGACCGATGGCGGGCAGGATGATGGTCAGCCCCAGCGTCATCAGAACGTTGGCGGCAGCCAGTTCGCGTGTGCCGATATAACCGATGATTACGATCAGCGTCAGCATGCCAGCGGCAAAGAACAGTTGCTGAAAGCTGGCCGGGAGTGACAAGCGCACCTGGTCTTTCAGCGTTGCCCAGCTTGGAAGCCGATGCATGAAGCCTTCCGACCACGCAAAACGCAGGCCGAGGCCGATGTAAATCAGCGTGCCGAGCCAGATTGAAATCGTCGTCGCCAGCCCGGCGCCGGTCACGCCCATGGCAGGAGCGCCAAGGTTGCCGAAAATCAACACCCAGTTCAGGAAGATATTGACCGCATGCATGATCAGCAGCGTGATCAGATACAGCCCGGTGCGGTGCACGGCCGACCAGTAGCCGCGAAACGAAAAGTTCATACCGACCGCGACCAGCGCCAGCAGGCGAACCTGGAGATACGGCCCGGCTTCGTCGAGCACCGCCTGGTCGTTGTTGACCAGCGCCAGTAGCTCGGGTGCGAACAGAATCAGCACCGCGGCCAGCGGTACACCCATTACCAGCGCCAGCATCAGGCCGCCGTTCAGCGGCACAGCAATCTCGCCGTGTCGACCCTGGCCCACGCGCCGGGCGCAGATCGCCTGCACACCGGTTGCCAGCCCGAGGATAAACGCCATGGAAAGCCAGTTGGCAAACGAGCCGAGGCCGGTTGCGGCGAGTGCGGTCGTACCAAGCCGACCGACCATGCCGATATCGACCAGGTTCAGAATATTCTGTGACGCCATGCCGCCGATAATCGGCAGGGCCAGCGTTAGCAAGGCACGTCGACGTCCCCGGTCCGGGAAGTAATTGCGCGTGGTGGTAACGGCGTTCAAGTGATGCGCCGGTTGAGCAAGTCAGAATTCATTGCTGCATTGTGCAGCGTGAGCGTGCAATTTGTGCAGGTTTTTCGAACAAATTAGATGTGTAGACAGACTCGGCGTGATTCTGCGAGGTTGATTTTCAGCCTGCGCTGTGAATCAACAGTGTTTTTATTGTGCGTTTAATGACTATTCGAAACTGTCGATAAACAGCGCCTCATTGTCGAGAAATATTGCATTCACGATCGTATCTTCATTCAGGATCAGACTGCAGCTGCCGGCACCGGTGCACGCTCCGGCCCAGTTCTGGAAACTCGATTCGGTGCCGGCGATAGCGGATAGGTCGACGCTGGTTGATGGTGGGAAATTGAAGCTGCAGATCCCCGGGCAGTCAATGCCGGCGGGCTGGCTGATCACAGCGCCGGTTCCGGGTCCTGCCAGTGTGACTGCAAGCTCGACCCCGGACGGTGAAAATGTTGCGGCGACGTTGCGCTTTCCGTCCATCAAAACCTCGCAGTTGCCGCTGCCCGAACAATCGCCACTCCAGCCATCGAACTCGAAGCCCGGATCGGCGTTCGCAGTCAATTGCACCAAACTGTCATCAATGAAGAACTCGCCGCAGTCGCCGGGGCAGTCGATACCCTCGGGCTTGCTGGTCACTGAGCCGCCGGTATTCCCGACAACGGTTACGTTCAGCGCGTGGCCGACCGGATCGTTGTTGACGTCGAATTCCACTGCACCCGGATCGCACTGCGCGCCGCCGAGCCCGTCGCCGTTCAGCGGTCTAGTCACGCCACGCGCGTCGGTCGAAAGGACGCCACCGAATGCACCAGTGCACGGGCCAGCCTTACCGCCGTCGACCAGTGGACTGTCGGGTCTGGGCAGAAACGTCTCGATCACCCGCCCATTCACTCCGTCGCCATAGTCGCCGAGCTGCCAGAGCAGGGGATCGACGCCGGACTGATCAGTCGCGTGCGAGGTGCAGGTGCCGTCGGTGTCGAAATTGAATCCATTCGAGTTCAGACTGGCCGAGGCATGGTTCACTTCGCAGTCATTACCGCCGTTGCCGTTGGGGTTCCAGATCACCGTGTGATCCAGCGCGAGGCTGGCGTCATTACTGATCGTAATGGTTGAATCGATGGCGTTGTTTGCAATGTCGTGATCGACCAAGGTGGAAGAAAACACAGCGGCCAAGGCATCGGACCTCACTATGATCGCGGCGCCGTTGGCGCTGCGTGCGCGGTTGCCGACAAGGGTCGAATTCTCGATCGACATGATCCCGTTGACCTGAGAGATTGCGCCGCCATCGGACCATGCGATGTTGTCTTCAAATGTGCTGCGTCGTATCGAGAGCAAATTGTTCAATCCGGCAAAGCCGGCCCAGTGGATGGCGCCGCCCGACTCGCTGCTGCCACCGCCGTTGATGGTCTCATTGTCTCGAAATATTGAGGTTTCAATCTGGGCACCTCCGACGTCGTCGAAGAATAGCGCGCCGCCACTGCCAGCGGCCTGATTCAGCTCAAACAGGCTGCGCTCGATACGGACGTTTCGCGGTGGTTGGTAGGTCGGAAATCCAGGGAAGGTAGCGGCCCCGCCGTTCCCGGTCGATGTGTTGCCAATGAACTCGACGTCGATGATTTCTACGTCTACTTCGTTGTCGATCGAAAATGTGGTCGCGATCGCACCGCCCAGCGTGCCCTGGTTCGATTCGAAGCGTATGTTTTCGAAGCGAAGATCGCCCGATTGCTGCACCCAGACCGAACCGCCTGGGACCGTGTCTGTTCCGTTGCGCAGGGTCACGTTGGCCAGGTCGAAGTCGTGCGTAGCGTCGGGCATATTGACCAAGAAATGCAGCGTGAGGTTGTCGCCATCCAGTATGGTCGCGTTCTCACCCAAGCCGAAGATTTCGACCCGCTCGGTGATTGAGAGATTGCCGCTCATAGTGATCGTGCCGTTGACGCTGATGAAGATCGTATCGCTACCGATTGCGCTTCCAGCCACACATTGGTCGTAGCCGGTGTTGTCGTTGGCCGACCCAACGGCTTCAAGGATCGAGCAATCGCCGTCGTTGTTGAACTCGAAATCTGCGCTGTTGACAGTGATGAAGGCGGCCTGCGCAGCACCGCAAAGGGTGCACAGCAACAAAGCCGAAGTTAGACATCGAAAGTGCATGGTTCTATTCCATTCCATCGATGAAGATGGTCTCGTCGTTGGCCCAGATCACGCCAATAGTGTTTGCCTCATTCATCGTTACACTGCAATTGGCGCTGCCGCTACAGGCGCCAGTCCAGTTTTGGAAGACGTTATCGGCGTTGGGGATTGCGGTCAGGTTGACTACACTGCCGACGGCGAAGCTGGCACTGCAGTCGCTAGTACAGTCGATGCCTGCTGGCGTACTGGTAACCCGGCCGTTCCCGAGGCATTTCATGCGAACGGTTAGTGAAACCGAGGAAAGCTGGAAGCTTGCGCCGACGTTGCGTGGTTGGTCCATCGTGATCTGGCAGCCAGCGGAACCTGAGCAGGCGCCGTTCCATGAGCTTAGTTCGAAGCCCGCTTCGGGCGAGGCAGACAAAGTAACTAGGCTGCCGTCGACGAAATCGCTTACACAGGTTCCAGGGCAGTTGATACCGGCCGGGTTGCTCGTGACTGAACCCGAACCATCCACGTTGACCGAAAGCGGAAACTCCTGCAGACCTGAAAACGTTGCGCCGACGTTGCGTGGCTGGTCCATCGTGATCTGGCAGCCAGCGGAACCTGAGCAGGCGCCGTTCCATGAGC
>JBCCHH010000053.1:0-7770 GCA_039028855.1 Pseudomonadota bacterium
ATAGCCAGTTTCCTAATTGTTGCAGGCTGCTATGGAATTATCCACCTTAGCGAATATCGCCGATGTCATCGGCGCCTTTCTCGTCATTGTCGGCGTGATCTTCGGCATTATCCAGATCCGCTACTACCGGGCCGAACGGCACGAAAACGCGACGATGGAGATCATGCGTTCCTTTCAGAGCGTTGAGTTTACCAATGCGCTCCGGATGATCAATGAATATCAGACGGAATGCCTTAGTTGCAATGAACAATCGACTACCCCGGAGCTGCAGGAAGCCGTATTGCTGATTACGACTACGCTCGAATCCATTGGGTTGATGGTCTATCGTCGGCTGGTGCCGTTTCGGCTGGTTCAGCAACTGATGGGTGGCAGCATTCAGGCGTCGTGGTCAATTTTATCCAGCTTTGTCGAGCAAACGCGCATCAATACCGGCCGACAGTCGGTGTATGAGTGGTTTCAATGGCTGGCTGAGCAACTGGATCGGTATCCTGAATTTCAGGACGAAGTAGGCGCGTATGAGAAATATGGTGACTGGCGCCCGGAACGTAAATAAATCCTGATGGCCTATGCCAAACATGCTTGTTTCAAAGCGTGTCCGAGTTACTTTTGTAGAAGGGAAAGCGAAGCCTGCTGAACAGCAACCCGGCTAACCCGTTCGCTAAGGCTGATTAAAAGAACCTGAAGATGAAAATCAGAAAAGCTCAACCCGAAGATCTCGGAGCATGGCTTGATCTGCGTTCGCAGCTTTTGCCGGATCCGAAAGTCGATCATCTTGCCGAGCTTGAAGAGTATTTTTCAGACACTTCGATCGATATCGTTCAGGCGTATGTGGTCGAAGATGACAGTCAGGCCGTGGTCGGTTTTATCGAGTTGAATCTGCGAAACTTTGCTGAAGGCAGCCGATCACCACGCGTGCCTTATGTAGAGGCATGGTTTGTAAGAAGCGGTTGTCGGGGCCAGGGCTGGGGTAGACGGCTAATGAGGCAAGCAGAGCAGTGGGCACTGGCACAGGGCTTTTCAGAACTGGCTAGCGATACCGAACTGGTGAATAAGAAAAGTATCGCAGTTCATCGTGCGCTCGGATTCGAAGAGACGGAACGGGTGGTTTGCTTTCTGAAAAAGTTGGCTTAGATTTCGGGTGAGTATTTTTTCGACGATCGGAGGTATGCTTGGCGACTTTGATTGCCGGAATTGGATATAGTGATCGAATCCGCGATGGGTCCGTTTACAGCCGATCGCTTGACTACGATTTCATGGATATCAGTGCCGAATCATCGAAAATCAAATATGCGAAACAATGAAAGCAGTTTGATTTCCCTGATTATTCCAGTGTTCAATTGAGCGCTCTGGGCTTGAATCATTCGCTCGGCAATTGTTGGTAGCGATTGAGGGTATTCAACATGATGTTGAGATTATTCTGGTTGATGATGATTCAGAAGACAGTACCTGGGCCTTGATCAATAAGCTGAGCCGAAAGGATCCACGCATATCCGGTTTGTCGCTGTCGAGGAATTTCGGTAAAGAAGCGGCTGTTCTTGCAGGTCTTCATTCGTCACGGGGCGATGCGGTAATTATTATGGACGGTGATGGTCAGCATCCACCCAAGACGATCCCGCTCATGCTTGAGCAATGTTGGCTGGCGTGAATGCCCGGCCGGTGGCGCGGGTTGGGCCGTTTAGTATTTTGAACGCAACGGCCGTGCCGCGAGAGCAATCGAGAATCGAATTATCAGCGTTTCGAGCCTATCCGCCGCTTGAAGTGTCGTTTACTACGGCAAAGGCTGAAATAATTGATTTGTCTGCTTACGAGGGTCGATATCTGGCGATCACCCATATCGGCTTTGCGATGGGTCTGCGCCCGCAGGTCAGCCTGTCTTGTGGTTTCGACAGGCTGATACCCGAGGCGATCGATAATGTGAGCTGGCTGTTTGAGCTTCCGGACTGCGATGCGGATTTGATTCTTGAAGTTACAGTTTCAAATCCCGATCATATCGATGTCGCTATCTTCTGATGTAACGATCGCATTATTCGCTAAAGCCGATTATTCCCATACGTTGCAGTCATACCCTGCAATTCGAATAAACCGCTCAAGCGTGAGCGTGCCGGTTCCCTGATTGATTGGGCTGAAGTCGTAATTCATTCTGATCGTGTTGCAGTCCACTGCCTCTATGATGATTTGACCCACACCTTCGACATCAATTTGATCGGCCGGCGGCTGATTGTTTGACGTGATAAATGCGCCGTCATCAAGCAGTGCCATATCGATGGTGACCGGACCCGGTTGCATGGGCTCAGGCTCCGTATTGCCTACGATCCAGACCGCATCGCCGTCGAGATAGGTAAAGAAGATCGCGAAAACGAAGTTTTCGTCGAGCTGTTCTCCGATCTGTAGCACCAAACCCTGGCGCTGAGCGTCCTGATCGACCCACTGGCCGCTGTAGCGGCCGTTCAGCAGCGTTTGATTGAACTGCGGTGGATCTACGGTGGGCCTAAATTGATCGATTTGGAAGCGAAAGGTTCGTGTATCGGCGAGAGAGTAGTTTTCCCAGGTCATTTCGATCGTAAATGCATCGTTGTAGTCTTCAGGGAAAAATGCCGCTTGGTTGGCCCCAAGTGCTTCGATTTCCACGGCCAGTATCCAGGTTTGTCCGTTAATTCCAACAATATTGCCTTCAGCACCGAAGTCGCCGCCCGTAGGCAGGCTTTGCAGGCGGCCCAGATACTGATCGGGATCGTCGCTAAATGGACGGTCGACCGCACCGCGCTTGATAAAGATTTGTGGGCTTACAATCGCAGGATCATTCAGGTCATCAAGCAGATCTGTGAGTCGTACCAATACGACGGAATAGTTTTCATCAGCACAGGCTACGCGCCAGATTAAGACATTGAGGCGTCCGTCACGTTGATCGGAATTAACCGAAGGCACGGCAACGTCTTCATCAACCAGGACGCTATCATCACTTCGAGGCTGGTCAGGCAGACCAATCGAAAGGCAACCGGCTGGGAACGGCATGTTCAGATCGGTCAATAAATTGATCTCCCCAATCTGCGCACGGGCAGGGCTTGCAGCAGCAGAGAGTAACAAGATTAGGCTGGTGATAAAAATACGCATGACGGTAGACTCAGCTTATAGGGTATTGATAGTTGCATATTGTAGCGATCCTAGCCGAATGGAAACTGAACGAGTGCAGCCTATACTGCGTGATAAAATTCACACGGATTCGCTTTTTAGCACTTAAAGACTCGAAAAACAGGACTTTGAACCATGGCAGGTCATAGTAAATGGGCCAATATTCAGCATCGCAAGAAGGCGCAGGACGCCAAGCGCGGCAAGATTTTTACCCGTATCGTGCGCGAGTTGGCTGTTGCTGCTCGCGAAGGCGGCGGTGATCCGGATAGCAACCCGCGCCTGCGGCTGGCGATGGATAAGGCCAACGCGGCCAATGTGCCGAAAGACAATATCGAACGTGCGATCAAAAAAGCCACCGGCGAGCTCGATGGCGTTGATTATGAGGAAATCACCTATGAGGGTTATGCGCCGGGTGGGGTTGCGGTTATGGTCGAAACCGTGACCGACAATCGCAACCGCACCGTGGCCGCCATTCGCCATGCGTTCAGCAAGCACGGCGGTAATCTGGGTACGGACGGTTCGGTCGCCTATCTGTTCGAGAAGAAGGGTGTGGTCAGCTTTGCGCCGGGCACAGACGAAGAAGCGGTGATGGAAGCCGCGCTCGAAGCCGGTGCCGAAGATATCGAAACGGCCGATGACGGCAGTATTGAAGTACTGACCGAGCCGGAGCAGTTTGCCGAGGTGGTTGAGGCTTTGAAATCAGCCGGCCTGGAGGCGGTCGAATCGGAAGTCACCATGCGGCCAACCACAACCGTGGAACAGGATTTCGAATCGGGCGCCAAGCTGGTTAAGTTCCTCGACGTACTCGAAGATATCGACGACACTCAGAATGTGTGGAACAACGCCGATATTCCAGCCGAAGCCTATGAAGTCTGATTGTTTGATGGTTGTGCGCTGAAGGCATGCGAATTCTCGGCATCGATCCCGGCTCACGCAATACCGGCCTGGGCATTATCGACCACGAAGTGAATAAGGAAACCCTGGTCGCGGCTGAAACGCTGCGCTTGGGCGGTGGTCCGATACCGGAGCGGCTATCGGCGATTTTTGACGGCGTGCAGGCCATCATTAACACCTACCAACCGGATGTCATGGCAATTGAAACCGTGTTTATGAACCGCGATGCGCAGGCCGCGATCAAACTCGGACAGGCGCGCGGTGCAGCCATCTGTGCCGCGGCGCAGATGAACCTGGAGGTGCATGAATACGCGCCGCGCTTGATCAAGCAGGCTGTGGTCGGCCGTGGCGGGGCCGACAAGGTGCAGATTCAGCACATGGTGCGCGTGTTGCTCGGCGTTAAGCAGAAAATCAGCGCCGATGCCTTCGACGCACTGGCCGTGGCGCTGTGTCATGCGCACACTGCGCAAACGGCTTCACGACTGCCGGCCGGAGTCACGCTCAGATGATTGTTCGACTGAGCGGTGAACTGGTTGATAAACACCCGCCGATGCTGGTGCTTGATGTGGCCGGCGTCGGCTATCAGGTTGAGGTGCCGATGTCGGTGTTCGACGGCTTGCCGGCGCTGGGCACAAAAATCACCTTGCTGATTCATTCAGTGATTCGTGAAGATGCGCATCTGCTGTTTGGTTTCAGCCGCAGCTCCGATCGCAGTCTGTTTGCTGAGTTGCTGAAAATTTCCGGCGTCGGCCCACGGCTGGCGCTTGGTATCCTCTCGGGTATTTCGGCGGCCGATTTTGCCATGATGGTTGAGGCGGGTGATGCCAAGTCATTAACGCGCTTGCCCGGTATCGGTCAGAAAACCGCCGAACGGCTGGTGCTCGAAATGCGCACGCGCCTCGATGGTCTCGGTCTGTCGGCGAATTCGGCTAGTATCGGCGCAGCAACAAAACCTGATGTCTCAAGCGAAGCTCGTGCGGGTCTGATTGCACTTGGCTATTCGTCGTCGGAGGCCATGAAAATGGTGCGCAAGGCAGCCGAAGACGCCGGTTCCGAAGGCATCAGCCCCGAAGCCATTATTCGACAGGCGCTGAAAAATCGAATGAGGCAATAATTTCTTAACTTGGGTTTGTGTAACCTTTCGGCATGCTGGCACGTCCAGACGGTATCAACACGATTCGCGCTTCAACCCTCCCGATACTGTAAGTTTGCGTATAACCATAACAATCGATCAGGCATGAAGCTGCATGGAATATTCTGAAAACGAGCGCTTGATCTCGGCCGCCGGTGGTTCGGAAGAGGCTGCGGTTGAGGCCAGCCTGCGGCCGACCACGCTGGCCGAATACGTCGGTCAGCGCACGATGAAAGATCGGCTGAGTATCTATCTCGAATCGGCCCGTCGCCGTTCCGAAGCGCTCGATCACGTGCTGATCTTCGGTCCGCCGGGTCTCGGTAAGACCACGTTGGCAAACGTGATTGCAGCCGAAATGGGCAGCGCGCTGCGCCAAACATCGGGTCCGGTGCTCGAACGCGCCGGCGACCTGGCCGCGCTGCTGACCAATCTGGAGCCCGGTGACGTACTGTTTGTCGATGAAATTCATCGCCTGTCGCCCGTGGTCGAAGAAGTGCTGTACCCGGCGATGGAGGATTACCGGATCGATATCATCATCGGCGAAGGTCCGGCCGCGCGCTCGATCCAGCTCGATTTGCCGCGCTTTACGCTGGTCGGTGCGACCACGCGCGCTGGCCTGCTGACTTCACCGCTGCGCGATCGCTTCGGCATTGTTGAGCGGCTCGAGTTTTATGAAGTGGATGATTTATCAAAAATTGTCAAACGTTCGGCCGGTATTCTCACAATTGCCTGCGATGAGGCCGGCGCGGCCGAAATTGCGCGCCGCTCGCGCGGTACGCCGCGGATCGCCAATCGTCTGCTGCGTCGCGTACGCGATTTTGCCCAGGTCAAAGCCGACGGTGCGATTGACCGACTCGTGGCTGCTGAAGCGCTTGAGATGATGCAGGTCGATGCCGAAGGCTTCGATCAGCTTGATCGCCGTCTGCTGACAGTATTGATCGAACATTTCAACGGCGGCCCGGTCGGCGTAGAAAGCCTGGCCGCGGCGTTGTCCGAAGAGCGCGGTACGATCGAAGACGTGATCGAGCCGTATCTGATTCAACAGGGTTTCCTGATTCGCACCGCGCGCGGGCGCATGGCGACGGATCGTAGCTGGCGGCATATGGGGCTCAAGCCGCCGGCGGGTAGCGCAGACCCGAATCAAGATCTTTTCAGCGCCTCATCCAATGGCGAAGCATGAGCGCCATGTTTCGTTACCGCGTCTATTGGGAAGACACTGACGCCGGAGGCGTGGTTTACCACGCGCGCTATCTGCAGTTTCTTGAGCGCGCACGCTCGGACTGGCTATCTTCGATCGGTCTGAGTCAGGTCGAACTTCGCGAAAACGAAAACTGTTTGTTCGCGGTCACTGCAATGCAGCTCAATTTTTTGCGGCCGGCACGGCTAGAAGATGAACTTGAGGTGTCCGTTCGCGTCCAAAGCCTCGGTCGGGTGCGCATGGACTTTGCTCAAACGATCAAGCATGTCAATGGGCTACATCTGCTTGATGCGACCGTAAGCGCCGCCTGTCTGAGTGCCGATCGGTTCAAGCCGATGCGTACGCCAAAACGGGTGACAGAGGCGATTCAGGCCGCGATCGCTGGATAAAAATTACAAGAATGAATCGAAACGACTGGAACTTGCATGACTACTGAAATGAACGTCTGGTACCTGATCACCGAGGCCACCATCGTGGTGCAGCTCGTGATGGCGGTATTGCTGATCGCCTCGCTTGCCTCCTGGGTCATCATTTTCATGAAACGCAGCGCGCTCAAACGGGTGGAAAAGCGTGCGCGCGAGTTTGAAGAACGGTTCTGGTCAGGCGCCGATCTGGGTCAGCTATACGACCGTATAACGACCGAGCACAAGGTGCGCGAAGGTCTCGAAGCTATTTTTGAAACCGGCTTTCGCGAATTTTCGCGTCTGCGTGAAGAAAAAAGCGCCAATCCCGAAGTGCTCGGTTCGGGCGCTCAGCGCGCGATGCGGGTGATGCTTACACGCGAGGTCGATCGGCTGGAGCAGAACCTGAATTTTCTCGCGACGGTCGGCTCCACCAGCCCCTATGTCGGTCTGTTCGGCACGGTCTGGGGCATCATGCACGCCTTTTTCGCGCTGGCCGGCGTGCAGCAGGCTACGATTGCGATGGTCGCCCCCGGTATTGCCGAGGCGCTGATTGCCACGGCCATGGGCCTGGTCGCGGCGATTCCGGCCGTGATTGCCTACAACCGCTACTCGAATCAGGTCTATCGGCTCGAAGTGCGGATGGATAACTTCAAGGAAGAGTTCGCCGGCATTCTCTACCGACAGGCGCGTCGCCTGCAGGAGTCCTGAGATGATGGCCGATGCGCCGATACGGCGCCGCAGCCGACCGATGGCCGAAATCAACGTCGTGCCTTATATCGACGTTATGCTCGTGCTGCTGATCATCTTTATGATTACCGCGCCGATGTTGAACCTCGGTGTTGAAGTCGAACTGCCGCAGGGCCAGGCCGAATCGCTCGGCGACATTGAAGAACCGCTGTTTGTCAGCGTCACGCGCGATGGCGAGCTGTATCTGAATACCGGCGATGCGGCCGAGCTCGTCGACGGTGAAACGCTGGTGCTGCAGGTCTCGGCCATTGTCAACCGAAATCCCG
>JBCCHH010000054.1:0-7743 GCA_039028855.1 Pseudomonadota bacterium
AACCAATAACTATGTGGAAAAATTCAAAACGGTGTATTTTCTGAAAAAATCCATCTAATCCTCTCTGAGAATTAGGTGTATGCCTGAATATCTTTTTAAATCAATATTTTGAAGCAGCTCTGGCTTGGAGTTTTGAGGGAAATTTCCGCATAGAGCGCCAAGCCAACAGCAACTACACCAGCCACGATAGTACTGTGACCTGGCATTGTCCGCAAGTCTGGTTTTGCTTTTGATCTTGATGAGCGTGTGAACCGCCGAAGCGTGGAGAGGCAGGTGGATCAAGGCGAAAAGCTGTTTGAGCGTTAGCGAGTTCTTTTCGCCCCGCCTGTATCGAGCACTACAGGGAACCCGGCATAGCCGGGCGGTGAAGTCGCGGAGGGAGTTTTTGCCTACTTTTTGCTCCTTCAAAAAGTAGGGCGCATCAGCCAGTGAAGCTGGCGGCGCAACCGCCTTTGACTTTCAGCAGATTGATTGAAGAAAGACGTAAGAGCCGGCACAAGCTGGCAGCGCAATTATCGCTAGTTTGTTTTACAGACGTTACGAAATCAAAATTCTGAATCAAATTCAAAATCCTTCCATCTAAACCTTCTCATCAGCCACCGATACTGCCATGTAAACCCCGGCCAAAGCGTGGTATTCAGACCACTCTGTGGATGCAGATACCAGCTCCCGCAGCTGCCGGTATTCCAGACCGAGCGCGCCAGTTTTCGCTGAAGCCGATCGTTATAGCGCCGTTGCGCTTCAGGCTGAATATCCATGCTGACCAGCTGGTTCTGCTGCATGTACTCAAGCGCTTTAAGTGTGTAGTCAATCTGGGCTTCAATCATGACGACTACCGAGTTATGACCAAGCGCGGTATTCGGCCCCAGCAGCATAAACAGATTCGGGAAGCCGGTGACGTTGGTGCCGCGATAGGCCTGCGGACCTTCGCGCCATGTCTGGTGGAGATCCTGATCGTCGCGACCGATGATCATACCGCGCGGTACGGGTTCGGTCGCACGGAAACCGGTCGCCAGAATCAGCATATCGATCGTGTGCCGACGTCCTGAGGCGTCGACAACCGCATCGGGTTCAATGCATGCGATCGGCGTATCGATCAACTCAACGTTGGTTCGCATCAGCGCCGGGTAATAGTCGCTCGACAGCAGGACCCGTTTGCAGCCAATGGCGTAGTCGGGCGTGAGCTTTTTGCGCAACTCCGGGTTGGGAATCTGTCGGCGCAGATGCCGCCTGGCCAACAGGCGATGGCCCCAGGCCAGTCTGTTCGACCACATCAGTCCGGGCACGCGGCATTCGGCGATCAGCCAGATACCGAAGCGTGCCAGTTTCTGTAGCCAGGGCCAGCGCGCAAAGCGCTTTTTGCGAGCGCTGCTAATGGCTTGATCCGGCCGCGGCAGAATCCAGTTGGGCGTGCGCTGGAAGATCGTCAGTTGCTTTGCTTCATGGGCAATTTGGGGTACAAACTGCACGGCTGAGGCGCCGGTGCCGATCACGGCAACGCGCTGGTTTTTGAGGTCTTCGCCATGCCAGAGTTGTGAATGAATGACCTGCCCGCCAAACGACTGCATGCCCGGAATGTCAGGCCAGCCCGGGCGCGACAGACCGCCGATCGCACTGATCACAAAATCGGCCGTGATGGTTTGTCCGTGTTGGTCGGCGATCTGCCAATGACGATGGCGATCATCCCAGCGCAGGGTTCGCACCGCACGATTCAAATGCAAATGCCCGTTCAAATTGAACTGTCGGACGCACTGTTCAAGATAGGCCTGAATTTCGTGTCGCGGCGCGAAGCGCCGGCTCCAGTTCGGATTTGGTGCGAACGAAAACGAGTATAGGTGTGAGGGGACGTCGCAGGCACAGCCCGGATAGCGGTTGACCCACCAGGTGCCACCGACGCCATCACTTTTTTCGAGTAAGACGAAATCGCGCTCGCCCGATTGAACCAGTCTTGCGGCCATACCGATGCCGCCGAAGCCGGCGCCAATGATGACAAGCTTTTTGTGTTCTGTAAAAGGATCGGACATAGCAACAGGTTAAATCAAATCGCTGATGTCGCAAATGGTTAGAGCATTGCGTAACTAGAAATGAATATCGCCCTGCTCAGGCGCGGGTAATAACCTGAGGAGTACACGCCTGGGTTTCTGGGTCATTTTGGGAGGTAGCCGTGAAATCGTTACAACGTCTGTCCATTTCTTTTGCCAAGTTATTGGTTCAGTCGACTCCGTCGATCGCCGCGTCTCCTGTAGGTGCGGCGCAGTTGTCGCCTGCAACCGCGTTGGTTCATCACGGCGATTTGGGCCGGTATGACCGACCGCAGCATTGCTTCTGGAATCGTGTTCAAAACCAGCACGTCGATTGCGAGAAAGCGATAGACGATCAGAAGGTTTATTGCACAATCGCAACGGGATTTTATCGAGACTGTACCCCTATCGCAGACCAGCACTTTTTTGATGATGGCGGCTTTTTCCTTTTCTGAATTAAGATTTACACACTGCCGGTTCGCCGGCGAGCGAGCCAAAATGATTCGTACTTCAACCCTCCGATATTTCTTCCGCGTCGCATGCATCTGGCTGACGGCGATCGCGCTATTACATTCGCAGTTTGCGTGGGCGGTTACTCAGTCTTCAAGTGCCGTAAATTCCATTCGAACGGTCTCCAGCGTCGACGAACTTTTTGAACAGATAGAGCCACTGCGGTCTGCATTGGATGATGCTCAGCTAGAACTGGAGGAAACGCTGTTCGCAATGAATTTCGATGCTGAAGAAATCGTCCGCTTCGTCACCGAGGACATTTACTTTCAGGCATATCCAGGATTGCTTAGAGGCGCTGCCGGGACATTGATCAGTCGGTCGGGTAACGCGCTCGATCAGTCGGTTTTGCTGGCGAAATTGTTGAAAGACGCGGGTGCTGAGGCACGAATTGTGCGAGGTCGTTTGGAGCCGGGCGATGTGCAACGACTTCTCAGCGCGATGAGCGGCCCGTCAACATGGGTATCACCCTGGGCAGAAGGAGGACAAAACCGCGTTGAGACGTTGCTCAGCGAGCAGTTCAACGGAACATCGCTAGTAGAGCCTGTTCAGGCCGATTTCGATCGCATTCTGGAGAAGACGACCTTCGCATTTGAAGGAATTCAGCCGCAGGTCGACGCAATCGTCAGGAATGCTCATCCCCGTTCGATTGAGGCTGTGCTGATTGAGGAGTTGCAGGATTACTTCTGGGTCGAGCACCGTATAGGCCCCGGAGATGCCTGGCAATCGGCTCATCCTGCGTTTGCAGATGCAGAGCCGCCATCGCCTGAAGCCGTTGAATATATGGCGGACAGCATTCCGGCAGCCTTGCAACATCGGGTACGAATCGAGGTCAAGCTCGAGCGGCGCATGGGCAGTGCAGTCGAACAAATCGCTCTAATGTCGCCTTGGGAACGACCTGCAGCCAACGCTGCGTACTTGCCTCAAACGATCGGTGTACTTCCCTACAATGGTTCCACAGCGGACTCGAACCAGTATCTCGAACAGGCGGCTTCTAAGGCTGAACTGTTTGTTCTTACATGGAACGACTCTATCGCACCAGGTGCCCAGGTTTTTACGCTTCAGGGGGATACGTTGCCGCTGGATGCCTTGAGTCCGGCCGGTGAATTCATCAAGCAAGTCTCCGATCGCGTTACTTCCGCAGTCGATGCGTTGTCCGGTATCGGCCTGAACGATGCCGAACGGGCCGAGCAAGAGCCGGCCAAGAGATTGGGCCGGATGTGGATCGAATACTCGATCATTGCACCTGGCGGGCAGAAGCGGGCGATGCAACGCCACCTGCTCGATCGTGCAGAGGATGGCAGTCGCTTTGTGCATCAGCAGCAAGTTAATGAAGAGCACTGGCTTTCGGAGGCGCGGGCGGCACTGCTTCAATCGCGCAGTCTACTGGTTGCGACAGGCCCGGTGAATCCCGCCTGGCTGACTCGCGAGTTGCTCGATTCAGCCAGTGAGGGGCGCCCAACGTTGCAGGCCCTAGAGCGTCGTGTTGCCCAGGCGGACCCATCGATCGGCCCACAGATTTTAAACGGGCTTGATCCACTCCCCGACAATCGCTGGCTTAAATACCTCTTCGCTTCTCATACCGCGACGGGCTTCAGTGAAACCGGAGCCGCATACCTGCATAAGCCAGCATTGGTCTCGTTCAACCATGGGGTGCGTAGTGGTGCAGAAGGACTTCGCGGGTACGAACAGATTGATATCCTTTTTAATGCGCGCCGTGTGATGGAATTTACTGATGAAGGGCTCATCAGGGCACCCGGTGCGGCCGCGTTCGCGGGGGTGCTTGAAACTCAGGTTGAGCACAGGCAGCTCATGGCTCGCGGTGCCGATCAAATGGATTCAGCCTTTGTAAAACTGTCGGATGCGTCGTCTGGAATGCGTCGACTTTCACCCTCCGATCGCAATGCACTGAAGGAACTCGCACTGGCACCAGGTGCACAGCGCGCAGCCGAGCGTGAGCTTGCCGCAGGCTATGCTCTTCTGATTCCGAGCGTTGATGCGGCGGATCACTGGTGGCGTATCGATCCGGAAACCGGAACGGCAACCGGAATGGCCGTGACTGCAGGAGGCTACGGCGGCGCAACGGTTGCCGAGTACCTGTTTGTTTTAGGGATCGGAATCGGTACCTTGCTTATGTATTACAGTTTCTATAAGTGCTACCAGGATGAGAGTGGACTCGCGCTGTTCTGCTGTCTGGTCGATAGCTGGTTGACCGGCATCATCGTCGCTGCCTTTGCGTTCCTGGCTGCGCAATTGACTGCCATGGGTCTGCTCTATCTGGCCGGCAGCACGGTAGCCACCGCATCGGCATTCGACACGATGGTCATCGCGATCATTAACTTTATTTTCTACGATGGCGCATCGACGGCAATTTCGTTTACAGATTTCAGAATTGCAGCCTGTGGGACGATCACGGGAACTTAGTTTTTTGCTTTTTTCTGAGCAGGATATGAGTCTTAATTCTATGAGAGTTACTTCAAAGCAGCACAGCGCATGTTTTCAACCAGCCGTGCTTAGAGCGGGTTACGCGCTACTTTTTCTTACTTTTCTACTCTACCTGGTGATGGCTTCTAGCGCTACGGCAGTGGCATTAACCCGAATGGCCTACGACATTGAGCCGAATAATGCGCTGCATGAAGCGATCGATCTGTCTGTTCCAGCCCTAAAGGAGCGGATTCGGGTGATCGGCGAGCTCGAGGATACGGATCAGGATGCCTATCGCCTGGTTATTGACGAGGACATGGCCGCGCGGCGTATTCACCTGCAGTTGACCGGGCGCGGCGGTGCATTGACGCAGCTGGATATTTTTGATTTGTCCGAACTGGCCGATGGGCTGGGCCGCATTCCGGCCGAGCTGACGCGCAAGCCGCCGCTGCTCGCTTCGCTGAAAAGTACCAGCGGCACGCGTGCGGCCAGAATGAATTCGCTGCTGCTCGCACCCGGTGTGTATGTGTTGGCGGTGTCGCATTCCGGCGGATCCGGAGCGTACGAGTTGGAACTGGCCGCACAGGATGATGCGCGGCTGGTCGTGCTCGAAAGCGAGGCGCCGCACCCGCTGTCGCTGCGCGGACGGACCAGCACCTGGTCAATCGGCAATCAGACGTATGCGTTCGAGTTGAACGAAGAACAGGCGGAGCAAGCCTGGGACTTTGAGTTTCAGACCGCGCTGGCGCGACCGGCTACGCTGCGTCTGTTGCAGTCCGACGGTAGTGAATTATTCAGCCTGGCCAGCGGCAATGGCCAGCCGTTGAAGCGCGGCGGCCTGAAACTGGCGGCCGGTGCCTATTCGCTTGAACTGGAGGCGGATCAGCCCGGCGCGCGGCTGTTTCGATTCCAGCCGGGTGCGGCGCAGCCGGAGGACGGACGCGAAATCGAGCCGAACGATCGCAGTCCGACGCCGATTGAATTCGCCCAGCCGATTAACGGTCGGCTCGACGATGCCGATACCGATCTGCTCGAATTCTCGATCGATGAAACTCAGGCTGGGCAGCGGTTTGATCTGAACATCAATGCCAGTCCAGAGTCTGAACTTCAAGTTTGTCTAAGCCAGCTAGCCCAAACACTGCAGTTCTGCAGGCGCGGAATCGAAGGTGTGACTTCACTGAACGATCTTGGTTTGAGCGCGGGCGTGTATCAATTGTCCATCCATGATCGCCGCCGGGTCGGAACTGACTGGTCACTAGGCTGGAGCCTGACGGGAGATGTTCGGGCCGGCGAGGAAGTCGAGCCGAACGATGACGCCAGTCATCCGTCGGGCCTGCATGAGCGTGGTTTCGGCCGCGGTCGATTTATCGGCTTTGAAACCGACCACTGGCGATTTTCCGTGACCGGAGAACCTCAGCTCTGGCGTCTGCAGCTGCAGGGTGAAGATCTGCATGAAATCCGGCTCAGCAATGCCGAGGGGCATTCCATTGCGACCCTGCGTGCCGGAGTCAACCAGCGCGTGCGGCTGGATAACCAGTATCTGATGCCAGGCGATTATCTGATCGTTGTGAGCGGAACGGATGCCAACTACACCCTGCGCCTGCAGCCGCTCGGCCCGCCGCCGCCGGGTATGGAGCTGGAGCCGAATAACGATGTCGCGAATGCACGCTTGCTGACCTTCGGCCAGCGCTATAGCGGCACGCTGGCCGAGTCGGGCGATCGGGATTTATACCGGATCAGTCTGCTTGGCCCGGAGCGTTTCCGACTCAAGGTTCAGCCGCCGGTCGACGGCAGCATGCAGGGCCAGATCGGCGCCGGTGACGAAGGCAATATGATTAGCGATATTCGTAGCAAACAGCGGATTGGTGAGGCGCTGGAGTGGGAGCAGTCGCTGCCGGCCGGCGATTATGTGCTGTCGCTGTTTCCAGGCACGGTGTCGGATGCTGAATACAGCATTGAGTTCGAACGTTTGGACTGGCTTGCGGCACCGGTCGATCGTGAGCCTAATAACGTGCGCGATCAGGCCGTTGCGTTTCCGGCCGACGGCCAAATCACCGGCCGGGTCGGTGGCACTCAGGCTCGGCGTGACTGGTATCGCTTACCGACCGTCGCGCAGGAGACCGCGCTGGAACTGCCGAATGTTCGAGGTTTGAGCTATTTCCTGTTTGCCGAGGCAGACGAGAGCGAACAACGCTTCGAGCTGGACCGAGCACGCGATCTGTACAGCATGAACCTGCAGCCGGGTCAGGGCTATCTGCTGTCGATTCGCGGCGACGCCGAGTATGCGTTTGACCTGTCTGCGCTGACCCATCGCGCGGCGCCAGTGGACGAAACACAGCATAATCTCAGCGAGTCATTGACGCTTGAAATCGATCTGAATCAGGCCAGCATTCAGGCGTTTTCACCGTGGGCGCAGCAGATTGAAGGCACGCTACGCATCGGTGCCGGCAGTGGCCTGACCGATCGATCACTCGATCTGGCTACGCATCTGACCCAGGCTGGTTGGAAGATCAACGGCCTGCCGGACCGGGTCGAAGTCATGGCCGGTAGCGATCAGCAGCTTCCGTTTACGCTATCGATTCCGCCCGATGTGCCGACCGCGCCGAGTACACGCCTGTCCGTACGCCTGGCCAATCTGCATCAGCCGAGTCAACGCGTCGTGACCGCTGCCGACATCACCGCCGATCTGGACACCGGCGCGCTGAATCCGTCGTTTGTCTGGGCCGTGCCCGAAGCGCTGCGCGGCGGCTTCAATGCGGCAGCAACGCGCTTCGGCGCCGAGCCGGTCGAC
>JBCCHH010000055.1:0-7731 GCA_039028855.1 Pseudomonadota bacterium
GATCTGGCCAACTCAGGCTGGACTGCGGCGCTTGAAGTGCGCGGTGACGAAGAGCAGGTAGATATCTATCTGCTCGAGTCGGCCGACCTCGTCGACGGTGTCATGATTATGGTCAATGGCGATGACGGTTCGGCCGTATTCATCAATGTCTACGGCATGCTCGATCCGGTATTTATCGGTCAGACAATCGGCAAGGGCCTCGATTTTCACGATTTCGATCTCGAAGCGCTGCTTGAAATCGGCAGCGAAGAGTCCTGAGGCGATAGCGCTAAAACTCACTTGAAATCGCAGGTACTGCAGCCGCGCCCGTTGTTGCTTTTGATGCTAGGGCCGATGCGGTCGGGCCAGATAGTCCTGGCTTTGCATTTCGATCAGGCGCGAGGTGGTGCGTTCGAACGGGCCAGCCAGCTGCCGGCCCTGATAAATCTGTTCAATGGGCGCGGCGGCCGAGGCAATGAGCTTGACCGAGCGGTCGTAGCATTCGTCGATCAAATGCACGAAACGCTTGGCCGCATTGTTGTCGTGGTCGTCCATCTGCGGAATTTCGCTTAAAAACAGGGTCGAAAAGCGACAGGCCAGTTCGACATAATCGCCGGCTCCGCGCGGTTGTTCGCACAGTGTGTGGAAATCGGCCCACAGTAAAGAACCGGCGCGTGCATGAACGGCCAGCTCGCGGCCGCGAACTTCAATCGGTGCCTTCAGCGTGACGGCATCCGGACTGAGCGCTTCGAATTCCTCGGTCAGACTTTGCTCTACCTGCGGGCTCAAGGGTTGATGCCAGGTCGGATGACGCTGCAACTCGCGCAGACGAAAATCCTGCGGTGCATTCAGTTCGACGACGTCGCAGTACTTTTCAATATTCTCAATCGCCGGTATGAAACGCTGACGCTGCAGGCCGTTGGCATACAGATCGGCTGGCGCGGTGTTGCTGGTCGCGATCAGCGTCAGTTCGTTTTCAAACCAGTAGCGCGTCAGCTCACCGAGCAGCATGGCGTTGGCGATGTCTTCGACATGAAACTCATCAAAACAGATCACGCGGGCGCGTTTGGCCAGACGGCCGGCGATGGTTGCAAGCGGATTGCGCCGCCGGTCGAGTTGGTTCAGCTCGCGATGCACATCGTCCATAAAGCGATGAAAATGGCTGCGTACTACGGCCACGCCGGCGTCGTTCAGGCTGTGCGCGAACAGGTCCATAAGTAGTGTCTTGCCGCGACCGACCTGGCCGTGGATGTACAGCCCGGGCACGAATCTGGCCCGCCGCAACCAGCGTTTTGAGGTTTGCGTAAGCTTGACGAAACGCTGATCGAGCAACTCGACAAGACGCTGTTGCGCGCCATCGGGCTCGAGTTTGCCGGTTTCAAGCAGCGCCGAATAGCGCGCGGCCGGGCCGCTGCCGACCGAACCGATGATGACTTCGGTCATGGCTTTAGATGGGTTTTTCTCGGGCCGGGTTTCACTGCATCACGTGCGCTTGAGCGATTCAGTCACCGCTCAAGGCAGGTGTTTCTGCACCGAGTTCTTGAGTAATCCACGCAGGTCCATCAGGCGACGATGGAAGAAGTGTCCGCTGCCTTCCATCACGATCAGTTCCGGACCCTGGTCGAACTGTTCGACCCAGGCTTTGACTGCGTCGGAAGATACCACTTCATCCTCATCGCCCTGTACGACCAGCCACGGACAGGCCGGCGGCATCAAATCGGCGAAACCATAGCGTTCGACCGGCGGTGCGATGCTGTTCAGCATGCGCACAGGTACGTTCTGTGCTGCTTTCAGTGAAATCCAGGCACCAAACGAAAAACCAGCCAGCCATAGATCGTCATCGGGCCGTGTTTGTTGCAGCCAGACGATGACGGCCTGCAGATCCTCGAGTTCGCCGCTGCCGTCGTCAAATTCGCCTTCGCTCTCGCCCGTGGCGCGGAAGTTGAAGCGCACTGTACGCAGGCCACTTTCGCGCAGGCTGCGTTCTGTGATGGTCACGACTTTGTTACGCATGGTGCCGCCATGCTGCGGATGCGGATGGCAGATAACCACCGTGGCCGGTTTGGCACCATCGGCCTCGGGTACGTCGGCCATGCATTCGAGCAGGCCAGCCGGGCCGCTCAGAAAAAACGCGGTCTGTTCGGAGGGAAATTCATGTGGATCAACCACTTTGGAGCGGTTGGTGTCATCCGAACCGTGATTGTGATTTTGACCGGAATTGTCATTCGAAGCACGCGCGATCGGCGTATCATCCGAGTCATGATTGTTCGTTTCAGAATTCATGCATATGTTGTTCGGCAACCGGGCTAAGCATGATAACCCACGTCGGCCGTTTGAGCAGGAGCGGGTTGGATTGGTGCCAAACCCATTCGGCCGGCTGAGCACATGAATTATCTGGCTCATTTGCTGTTGGCGGGTAATCAATCTGATCA
Organism: Pseudomonadota bacterium; assembly: GCA_039028855.1. Taxonomy (GTDB): domain Bacteria; phylum Pseudomonadota; class Gammaproteobacteria; order Xanthomonadales; family Wenzhouxiangellaceae. The sequence goes on from JBCCHH010000055.1 coordinate 2,412, forward strand.
TCGTCTGGGGGCATTGCTGGGCGATCACTTGAAAGGCCGTGAGCCCCTGAGAACGCTGCGTCCGACGCTCGTCGAAGGAGTGTTGCTGCATCGCAAAATCGATCGCTGGTCGGATCAGCACCCAGCCGTGATCGATTTTGTACGTCGGCTCCAGCCGCCCTGGCGACGCTACGGCGGCATTATGCTCGACGTGTTGTTCGACCACCTGCTCAGCAAACGCTGGGCTGAGTATGCCGAGCAACCACTTGATGAATTTGCCGCTGAAGTGGATGCGCTGTTTTTGACGCACCGTAATGAGATGCCGGCACGGTTACAGCGATTTACCGATTGGGCGACCGAAGTTTCGCTGTGGACACGAATGCATGACCGCACCATGATTGAACAAATATTCCGGCTGATGGCGCTTCGCCACGGCCGTCCGTCGCCGCTGGCCGATGGTCTGCAATTGTTCGATGCGCACACCCAAAGCATCGAAGGCACGTTTGCACGGCTGCTGCCGGATTTGAGCACAAAGGCAAAAAACTGGCTGCAGAAACAGCAAAGCGAGTTCAACTAAAACTGAAATTGACTGTACCTAGCAGCCAATTGCTCTGAAATCGGCCAGAACAAACTTATTCGATCGCCGCCAGCATATATTCAACCGAAGCGCGCACCTGCTCATCGCTTAAATCCATGCGGCCGCCTTTGGCCGGCATTGTGCCAATGCCATTGATGGCATGTTCGACTAATACATCTTCGCCTTGGCCTAATCGCGTAGTCCAATCCGCCGAGACCAGCATCGGTGCCCCGGCCGCCCCGGTCGTGTGGCAGGCTGCGCAAACCTGGTCATAGATCATGCCGCCATCGAGGCTGCCTTCAAATGCAACTTGCGCGGATACTTCGGCCGCCGCCAGAGCAGCGGCTTCGGCCGCCGCGGCGCGTCCGGTTTCACCGGCGTAAACGTCAAACACTGGCGCCAAGCGCGCTTGCTTAGCTGCGTAGCGATTGGGGTTTTCACTAGGTTGAAGCTGCTTGCCCAGCCAAATGGAAAATAAAATGATAAGTATGGCGAATACTGCCAGCCCTGCGATGACAAGGCTGAAACGTTTCATAAATATCCGATCTTCTTGCTCGCTCACGCGCAAATCCTTACACACTGATTTATTGACTGCACAGCCTAGACAAGCAGGCTGCGAGTCGGCCGAAGTGCAGATTATAGCCCAGCCGTGTTGCTATCCGCCCTGACTTTTGGCCAGGCCCATGCCTGGACTTTACGTTCAAGCAACCGCTCGGGCCGAAAAAAAGACCGTTTATCGCCTGCCTGTGGCTTCTTCAGAATTCCGAACTGCATAATCATTGCCATGAACCGTCAAACACGCACCAGCCTCAGGCGTTATCCGCAGGGCAGTCATCGCGCTTGGCCACGTGGTTTTACCCTTATGGAACTCCTAGCCACAATCGCCGTGCTCGTAATTGTCACAACGATCGCCTTGCCTAGTTTTCGCGCTGCGATTCAGAATAATCGGCTAACCAGCCAGGCCAACGAACTCGTGGCATCGTTTCAGTTTGCTCGTTCCGAAGCCTTGAAGCGCGGTGTACCGGTCTTCGTTTGTGGCAGTAACGACGAGGCAACGTGTAGCGGGGCTTGGAGTCAGGGTTGGGTTGCTGTAGTCACCAATACGAATGAAGTGTTACGCGTGTGGCCGGCGGCAGCGGATTTCCAGTTCACTGCAGCAGCAAACGCGGTTGGTTATCAGCCAAATGGTTTCGCCGTTACCGCATTTACACTGGATGTAGAATTGCCCGACTGCACAGGTAATAATGTTCGTCGGATTACCGTGCAAAATACCGGACGTGTGGCAAGCGAGCGCGTGGCGTGCCCATGAAACCATTCGATTCACGTCTCACCCCATCTCACCGCATGACCTGTCTACGGTCGTTTCGTGCCCAGCATGGCTTGACCTTGATTGAAATCCTGATCACCTTGCTGGTGCTGGCGATCGGCCTGCTTGGCCTGGCTGCGCTGCAGGGCTTCTCGCTACAGTCGGGCCAGGCTTCGTATTACCGTACCCAGGCGACCAATATGGCATATGAAGTCGCCGACTTCACTCGGGCTAATCGCTCGATTGCCACGGCTGGCTGGGTTCAGGCGGAATTTACCGATCGTGTTGCCGACGTATTGCCGAGCGGCACCGTGGCCGTTGTGCTGAATAACGATCAGCTAGCGGTCACCATTCGCTGGCTCGAGGATCGTGTCGATGAAAATGCGGCTGGCCAGGTTGAATCCTTCACGATCAATACTCAAATCTGATGGTTGACACTTTCTAATGCCCATCTTTATTTAAGGCTCGGAGAATCGTAAGTTTATGCATTTCTCAGAATCTACACCCAACCATAGTCGAGTGAAGGGTTTAAGCCTGGTCGAACTGATGATTGCCATCGCGCTCAGTTTGTTACTGACACTTGGCATTATTCAACTCTTTCAGGGCAGCAAGGTCACGTTTAATACCAATGAAGCGTTAGCGCGGATGCAGGAAAACGGGCGCTTCACGCTTGAAATACTGAAACGTGAACTGCGCGAAACAGGTACGCATGGCTGGTGTGCTGGGCGCGTTACCATTACCGACCATACCAACAGCTGTGACGAGTTTCCCAACGGCGGCAATTCGCCGCTGATGGGTTGGGAATTTGCCTCCACAAGCGATGGCGACAGCTACAACATGCCGGCCGATCTGGACCCCGCGAACATACCCGCAGGATCCTGGTCGACCGCTACCGGCACAGGCCTGCATCAAAACTTGAACGGCCAATTGGTACCGGGCTCTGACTTTTTTGTAGTCAGACGATTCGAGCCGTTACAGTACACGATCAACAGCAATAGCAGCAATGATCGTATCGCGCTGACCGCCGGTTTTCCGATTACCGGCGACATCACTCTGGTCACGAACTGCTCGTTTGCCGATCTGTTTCAGCAAGCCAGTGCGGGTGGCGATCTGGATAAATCCAGCTTCGCCTGTTCAGCCACCGGCCCCGGCAATCAGACCGCTCTGCCCTGGAGCACCCAATATGGAGTGGGCGCTCAGGTTTTCCGTGTACAGGAAATCGCCTATTTTGTCGGATTTGACCCGACGCGAGGCGATGGTGTACCCGGGTTGTATCGATTGAACTTGTCCAATGGCATTCGCGAAGAGCTTGTTGAAGGGGTGGAAAATCTCCAGGTCCGCTATGGCTATAGCCGCGATGCTACGCAGGGTGGTGACGGTCAAAGTGTTCGTTTCGAGGAAGACTGGCTGACCGCCGACCAGGTGCCCAACTGGCGCCAGGTCATTGCGATGCGCATCAGCATGTCCGTTCAATCACCGGACATTGCCGACGGTGAGCGAGATGCACAGACCTTCACGCTGGCCGGCGTCGATGTCACATCGGCGGCCGATGGCCGACTGCGCCAGCCGTTCTCAACCACGATTGCCTTGCGTAATCAAATTATCGTGCCATGAGGGCCGCGTTATGAATCCGAATTCAACAGTAAAGCGTTTAGGTTGGCTGGCTAACCAGCAGTACATACAACAACCTAAGCAGCAACAGGGCGCTGCGTTATTTATCAGCCTGATGTTTCTGATTATTCTTACCTTGATCGGTATCAGCGCGGCCAATGTCAGCGTAATGCAGGAGCGAATGGCCGGCAACGTGCGTGAAACCAACGATGCGTTTCAGCGTGCCGAAAGTACATTGCGTGCAATCGAGGAAAATCTGACCGATGCCGCGACCAGCAGCGGCGGCTTCAGCAGAATTCCAATCTGGCCGGAAATACTGACTTCGCTGTCGCTGAGCGTAAGTGACTGTACCCTGAGTCAGGCAGATATCAGCACCTGGCCCTGGCAGCCTTTCAGCGTGACCATTGATGGTCAGACCATTAGTTCTGAATTTGTCGTAATTTCGCTAACTGATTTTGAGCTGGGCGGCGTGGTGTACGGCTCACCCTGTCGACCAATGAATGAAGCCAATCCCACGCCGACTGCACAGTATTTTCTGGTCGCGGCCCGAGCCCAAGGCGATGCCGGAGTTGGCGATGTGGTTGTTCAATCCATTTTCTACTGGCCGACATAAATCGGTTTGGAGTCTATACGCATGTTCTTCAAAAAAGCAGTTTTAAGTTTCGCTGTTGCCGGCTATTTGTTCCTGGCTGCGGGCAATGCCAGTGCCTTTTCGCCTGCGCAGGGTCCGCTGTTTATCGGCGATAGTGTGCCGGGCAACCTCGTGCTGGTACCTTCGGTCGAGTGGCCCACCGTCAACAGCGTAGCCAATGTGCTACCTGTATATACTCCGGATACCGAGTTTGTCGGTTATTTCGATTCGGACAAGTGTTATGAGTACCGTAGCACCCGTTTTACGCCAGCGCCGGAGCGGCATTTTTATCCAATTGGTCCGGCCAACGGTCGCACCTGTTCCGGTGCCTGGAGCGGCAATTTTATGAACTGGGCCGCCACGCAAACCATCGACCCGTTCCGCAAAGTGTTGACTGGGGGACACCGTGTTAAAGATACAGCGACTGAAACCTGGCTGGAAAAAGCCCGTCATGACGGGCAGGGCGCTACCATCATCTATCCCAACCGGACACTTGCTGGTGCTGCTCTGATTGCTGGTGCCACACCGTTCACCGCCGACAACTTGTATATGCGCGTCTATGGCCTGGGGTACCGGTTGCGATTCAGGCTCGATAATTCGAGCGTTTCCGGCGGCGCAGTTTTTGACCCCACCAGGCATCCCAACCCAAACAACCCAAGTGGTTCTGCTTATGATGTCTCGGTACGGGTAGCGGTTTGTGTGCCTGGTATGTTGGAAGACAACTGTGTACAGTACGGCTCGAACTACAAGCCCGAAGGCTTGATTCAGTCAAGCAATACTCGTTTACGCTTTAGCGTTTTTGGCTACCTAAATGATGATGATGTGCTTCGTGACGGTGCCGTTTTACGCTCGCGGCAAAAGTTTGTCGGGCCACAACTACCCGGTGGGCAGAGTAACGGTAACGCAGAATGGAGCGCTACGACCGGTGTATTTGTTCAAAATCCGAACCCGCAGGATGTGATGGATACCAACACTGAATTTGGTCTTAACATCACCCGAAGCGGCGTGATTAACTATCTGAACCAGTTTGGTCAAACCACGACGAACTCGCATAAAAGTCATGATCCGGTCAGTGAGCTGTTCTATGCTGCAGTTCGCTATATGCGTGGCGAAGTCAATGTTCCGGAGTATACCGATTTGTCCACAGGGGACGCGGCTCGATTTGCCGATGGTTTTCCAGTCATTACAGACTGGTTCTATGATGATGAGCCAGGAA
>JBCCHH010000056.1:0-7662 GCA_039028855.1 Pseudomonadota bacterium
ACAGCGCTGATCCGAAAAGTGGGATAAATCCAATGTCAATTCATCGCCAAACTGCATTTTTACGAATATTCATTTTTGCGTTACTCGTTTTTCCTGCTGTGCTGGCCGCGCACAGCGAGCCGGCGCTGCCGGAAGGTCTGAACAGCGATGACTGGGCCCAGATTGAGCAGCAGATTCAGTCTGCACGGTTCAGCGCAACGCCCGCCGAAATGCTGGGCGATGGCTGGAACGCGGTCAACGCCGCGCACGATTTCGCGATTGAATATCGAGCCGATGGTCAGACCGTGCTGACGGTGGATCAGGCAGCACACACCATCGCTGTTCAGCTTGAGAGCTATGGGTACGGTGATGAGTTGATCGACCTTACTACCGCGCCGAATCTGTCAGCCAACGGCAACACCGTGACCTATCAATGGAAGCCCGGTTTGCGCGAATGGTGGGTCAACTCGGAGCGTGGTGTGGAACAGTGGTTTGAGCTGGCTGAACGGCCGAGGGTTACGGCTAATGAGCAGCCGCTCGTGGTCGCAATGCAGCTGGACAGCACGCTCAACGCAACCGTAGTTAACAACGCGTTGAAACTCACTTCGACCGACGGCAGCACTGCAATCATCTACGACCGGCTCAAGGTCTGGGATGCAACGGGCAAAATCCTGCCGGCCCACATGCACCTGGAACACCAACGCCTGGCGCTGCAGGTCGACGATACCGACGCCGTCTATCCGGTCACGATTGATCCGACCTTTGCCCAGCAGGCGTATTTGAAAGCGTCGAATACCGAAGCATTTGATGGCTTTGGTAGTGTGCGGTCACTAGCGGTTTCCGCTAACACGGTCGTGGTTGGTGCCTCATCCGAGAGTAGCGATCCCGATCTGGGCAATCAAACCAATAACGACAAGGACTTCAGCGGTGCGGCCTATGTGTTTGTGCGTGACGGTGTCGGAAATTGGACGCAGCAAGGGTTTCTGAAAGCCTCAAACGCCGATGCATTTGATTCATTTGGTCATGCCGTCGCGATCGACGGCGATCGGATCGTGGTGAGCGCCAATCAGGAAAGTGGTAATGCGGTGGGCGGGCCAGGCAATAATGACCTGAATGCGAGCGGTGCGGCTTATGTGTTTGAGCGTACCGGCGGGGTGTGGTCGGAGACCGCGTATCTGAAGGCATTCAATCCGGATACGCTGGATCGGTGGGGTTCAGCGGTTGCGGTATCGGGCGATACGATTGTGGTGACGTCCAATGCGGAAGATAGCGCCGCTCAAGGCATTGATGGCAATCAGGCCGATAACTCGGCCCGGGATGCTGGCGCGGCCTACGTGTTTGTGCGCGACGGCGGCGGCAACTGGCTTCCGCAGGCCTACATCAAGGCGTCCAATGCCGGCTGCAATGATTTGTTTGGCGGTTCGGTTGCGCTGGATGGCAATACGCTGGTGGTTGGTGCTTCGAACGAGGGCAACACTGCAGCTTGTGATGCGTCGAATGCACCGCCCGGTTCAGGCGCAACTTACGTTTTCGTCCGCGACGGCGGCGGCAACTGGACGGAGCAGGCGTTTCTGAAAGCATCCAATCCCGATGATGGTGATCGGTTTGGCGGCGCCGTCGCGGTGGATGGCGATATTGTCATCGTTGGTGCCTGGGGTGAAGACAGCAGTGCAACAGGAGTTAACGGCAATCAGGGCAATGATGTTGCGGCGGATGATTCAGGGGCGGCCTATGTGTTTACGCGTGATGGCAGCGGGAACTGGAGTCAACAGGCGTATCTGAAAGCGTCCGATACCGATATTAATGATCAGTTTGGCTTCAATGTGGCCGTGACTGGAGAAACTGTTTTCGTTGGCGCAAGAGTCGCCGGGGCGGGATCCGATGGCAGCGGAGGTACGGTGTACCCATTCACGCGTGACGGCGGTGGCATCTGGATGCCGCAGCCGTCCATTCGAGGCTCTAATACGGAGAGCGGTGATGGATTCGGCAGCGGACTGGCAGTTTCCGGTAGCCTCGTGGCGGTGTCTGCGCCGTTTGAAGCGAGTGATGCGACGGGTGTAGACGGTGATGATTCGGATAATTCGGCCTTTGCTGCCGGAGCGGCTTATGTATTTGACCTGGCCTTCACGATCGGCGGCACGGTTTCCGGTCTGGTTGGCGCAGGCCTGGAACTGCAGAACAACGGCGGTGATGATCTGAGCATCAATGCGGACGGAGCGTTTACCTTCGATACGGCGCTGATCGATGGCTCAGCCTACGCCGTCACGGTAGCGACACAGCCGACCGGTCCCAGCCAGACCTGCAGCATCACCAACGGCACGGGCACGGTCAGCGGCATGGACGTGACGAATGTACAGGTCAACTGCGTGATCGATCAGTTCACCGTCGGCGGCAATGTTACCGGCCTGACGGGTGCCGGCCTGATGCTGCTGAATAACGGCACAAATGCCCTGATGCCGAACCCCGATGGTTCGTTCACTTTCCCGCCTCAAGACGACGGTACGGATTACGAAGTGACTGTGCAAACGCAGCCCACCGGACCGAGCCAAACCTGCAGCGTAACCAATGGTAGCGGCACGCTTAGTGGTGGCGACGTAACGAATGTTCAAGTCACCTGCGTCACCGATCAGTTCACTGTTGGTGGCAGCGTAACGGGCTTGGCCGGGACCGGTCTGGTGCTTCAGAACAACGGCGGTGATGATCTTGCCATTGCAAGCGATGGTGCGTTTACCTTCACTACGCCACTCGACGACGGTAGCGCGTTTAACGTTATCGTTGCAATTCAGCCTACGAATTTGAGCCAGACTTGTACCGTCAGTAATGGCACCGGCAACTTGAGCGGTGCCGACGTCACAAACGTTCAAGTCAACTGCGTAACCGACCAGTTCACCGTCAGCGGCACGATCACCGGGCTGCAGGGCGATCAGGTCGTGCTGCAGAACAATGGCGGCGATGACCAGGTGATCACCGCCGATGGCGGCTTTACCTTCGCGGCTCAAGACGATGGTACGAGCTATGCTGTGACCGTAGCCATGCAGCCGACCAACCCCAGTCAGACCTGTACGGTCAGTAACGGCACGGGTACCTTGAGCGGCGCGGATGTGACCGATGTTCAGGTCACCTGCGTGACCGATCAGTTCACTGTCGGTGGCACGGTAACGGGCCTGAACGGCACCGGGCTGGTGCTGCTGAACAATGGCGGCGATGATCTTTCGGTCACGGCCGACGGCGCGTTCACCTTTGCCACACCGCTGGATGATGGCAGCGACTATGAAGTCACCGTATTGACACAGCCCAGCACGTCGCGCGATCAGCAGTGCACCGTGAGCAACGCCAGCGGCACGCTGGCCGGTTCAGACGTGACCGATGTTGCGGTGAGTTGTGTAGACATTACGCTGGCTCTTTCAACCAACGATCAGGCCTTTGGCCTGGTTTTGGTTGGCGCCAGCGGGACGGCTACGATTGTTGTAACCAACACCGGCACGCCTGACCTGACGCTAGACGGCATCAGTTCGCCGTCCGAACCGTTCAGCATTACCGGCGGCAGCTGCCTGCCGGTACCGACGACGCTTGCGGCCGATGAGACCTGCACGATTGAAGTCGCGTTCACACCCGACGCAGTGCGCGACTTCAGCGACCAGATCGTCATCACGAGCAACGCCACCAGCAGCCCGGATACGGTTCGCTTGAGTGGCCGCAGCAACTTCGAGCTGCTGGTTGTGCCGACGTTGAATGGATGGGGTTTACTGACAATGATGCTGCTTACGTTCGCGATCGGTGGCTTGGTTATTCGCAAACCGTTCAATACATACAAAAGGAATTAATAAGTCATGCGGATCACTTATTCAGCCGCTATATTGATTCTAGCCACACTGTGTTCATCAGGCATGGCATTAGCCGAGGAGTCCATGCATGTCGGCGTTGAGAGCGACGATCAGCGCTTAGCCCAGCCAGGCTACGACATCACCCTTTCTGAGCTGTTGGACGACGATGGACATGTGGTGTTGCCAAAGGATTTTTCCGGCACAGTCGATGTTGAAGGCTATATCTTAGCCAGTGGTCCCGGACAACCGCCTCGGTTTGTCCTTTCGGGCAGTGCGGATGATGCCTGGTCGCGCGATGAGTTTAGTGTGCCGGGCTGTGATCTTGAAGTTCGAGCGATGGCTGCGATGGCTGGCCAGTTATATATGGGTGGTGACTTTTCGAGCTGCGGATTGATTGTTGCCGAACATATTGTTCGATATACCCCGGCCACGGGTGAGTTTTCCGCCCTGGGCAGCGGGGTGAATAATAGCGTTCGCGCCCTGGCGGTCATCGGCACGGCACTGTACGTCGGTGGTGATTTCAGCCAAGCGGGCGGTATTGCAGCTAACCGTATTGCGTTGTACGACACCACCGCCAGCGGCGATGCAGGCTGGTCGGCCCTGGGCAGTGGGGTGAATAATAACGTTTTCGCCCTGGCGGTGATCGGCACCGAGCTGTACGTCGGTGGTTTCTTCACCCAGGCCAGCGGCGCTGCTGCAAACCGTATTGCGGTGTATGACACTACCGCAAGCGGTGATGTGGGCTGGTCGGCGCTGGGCAGTGGCGTGAATGGCCCCGTTTTTGCCCTGGCCGTGATTGGTCCCGATCTGTACGCCGGTGGTTTCTTCACCCAGGCAGGTGGCGCTGCTGCGAATCGCATTGCGGTATATGACACCAGCCAGACCGGCGATGCGGGCTGGTCAGCTTTGGGTAGCGGGGTAAATGGTCCCGTTTTTGCCTTGGTGGCGACTGGTTCGGAGCTATATGTCGGTGGTCAATTCACGCAGGCAGGCGGCGTAGCTGCGAGCAGTATTGCGGTGTACGACACCAGCCAGACCGGCGATGCGGGTTGGTCGGCGCTTGGCAGTGGGGTGAATATCAATAGTTCCGTTCTCGCTCTGGCGGTGATCGGCACCGAGCTGTACGTCGCTGGTGACTTCGGATTGGCAGGCGGCCTTGCAGCGAACCGTATTGCAGTGTATGACACCAGTCAGACCGGCGATGCGGGTTGGTCGGCGCTGGGTAGTGGGGTGAATGGTACTGTTTTCGCGCTCACAGTGATTGACACGGCGTTGCACGTGGGTGGTCTCTTCACGCAGGCGGGCGGTGTGGCTGTGAACCGTAGTGCGGTGTACGACACCAGCGCGACTGGCGATGCGGGCTGGTCGGCCTTGGGCAGTGGAATCAATGATTTCGTTTTCGCGTTGGCGGTGGTCGGTACGAACCTTTACATTGGCGGTGTCTTCACGCAGGCGGGCGGCGTGGCTGCGAGCGGTATTGCGGTGTACGACACCAGCCAGCCCGGCGATACGGGCTGGTCGGCACTCGGCAGCGGGGTGAATAGCTCTGTTTTTGCCCTGGCGGTGATTGGCACGGAGCTGTACGTCGGTGGTCAATTCACGCAGGCGGGTGGCGTGGCTGCGAGGAGTATTGCGGTGTACGACACCAGCCAGACCGGCGATGCGGGCTGGTCGACGTTGGGCAGTGGAGTGAATACTCTCAATGGGTTGAATAATATTGTTAGCGACCTGGCGGTGGTCGGCACGGAGCTATACGTCGGTGGTCGATTTACGCAGGCGGGCGGCGTAGCTGCGAACCGAATTGCAGTGTATGACACCAATCAGACCGGCGATGCGGGCTGGTCGACCTTGGGCAGTGGAGTAGATAATTCCGTTGACGCCTTGGCGGTGATTGGCACGAACCTGTACGTGGGAGGTGTCTTCACCCAGGCGGGCGGCATTGGTGCGAGCGGTATTGCGGTGTACGACACCAGCCAGTCTGGCGATGCGGGCTGGTCGGCGCTGGGCAGTGGGGTGAATGGTGCTGTTTTGGCTCTGGCGGTGACTGACATGGCGCTGTACGTTGGTGGTGACTTCACCCAGGCGGGTGGCGTGGCTGCGAACCGGATTGCAGTGTACGACACCAGCCAGACCGGCGATGTGGGCTGGTCCGCTTTGGGTAGCGGAGTAAATAATTTCGTTTTCGCCCTGGCGGTGATCGGCACCGAGCTGTACGTCGCTGGTGACTTCAGCCAGGCGGGTGGTGTGGCTGCGAACCGGATTGCGGTGTACGACACCACCGCGACTGGCGATGTGGGCTGGTCGACCCTGGGCAGTGGAGTAAATAGTGGCGTTCGCGCGCTGGCGGTGAATGGCCCGGCATTGTACGTCGGTGGTTTCTTCACCCAAGCGGGCGGCTTCGTTAATGGCCGATTGGCACGGTACCAAACCGCCGATACCTTTACCATCGGCGGCAATGTGTCGGGTTTGAACGGCACTGGTCTGGTCTTGCAGAACAACGGCGGTGATGATTTGTCGATTGCGGCTGACGGCAGCTTTACCTTCGCCACTGCGCTGGTCGATGGTAGTGGCTATGCTGTGACCGTGCTCAATCAGCCGACCGGTCTTAGCCAGACCTGCAGTGTGGTCAGCGGCGGCATGGGCACGCTGGCCGGCGCGAATGTCGAGAACGTACAGATTGAATGCGTAACCAACACCTTCACCGTTGGTGGCACGGTGACCGGGCTGGCTGGAGATGGCCTGGTGCTGCTGAACAATGGCGGTGATACCTTGACCTTAAACGAAGGCGACCCGAGCACCTTCACCTTTGCCACGGCATTGGAGGATGGCGCCATGTATAACGTGACCATCGATACCCAACCGACCGACCTGAGCCAGACCTGCAGCGTGACCAATGGCGGTGGCACGCTGGCCGGTGCGAATATCGAGAACGTGCAGATTGAGTGCGTAACCGATACCTTTACCATCGGCGGCAATGTGTCGGGTTTGAACGGCACTGGTCTGGTCTTGCAGAACAACGGCGGTGATGATTTGTCGATTGCGGCTGACGGCAGCTTTACCTTCGCCACTGCACTGGTCGATGGCAGTGGCTATGCCGTGACCGTGCTCAATCAGCCGACCGGTCCCAGCCAGACCTGCAGTGTGACCAATGGTGGTGGCACGCTGGCCGGTGCGAATGTCGAGAACGTGCAGATTGAATGCGTAACCAACACCTTCACCGTTGGTGGCACGGTGGTCGGCCTTGCCGGCGATGGCCTGGTGCTGCTGAACAATGGCGGCGATGCGTTGACCCTAAACGAAGGCGACCCGAAAATCTTCACCTTCGCCACACTGCTGGACGACGGCACTAGCTATAGCGTCACGATTCAAACCCAGCCAACCAGCCCGAACCAAACGTGTACGGTCAGCAACGGCGCGGGTACCTTGAGCGGCGCGGATGTGACCGATGTTCAGGTCACCTGCGTGACCGATCAGTTCACTGTTGGCGGCACGGTATCGGGCCTGAACGGCACCGGGCTGGTGCTGCAGAACAACGGCGGCGATGATCTTTCGGTTACGGCGGACGGTGCGTTCACCTTCGCCACACCGCTGGATGATGGCAGCGAGTATGAAGTTACCGTATTGACACAGCCGACAGCAGCACGTAATCAGGAGTGTATGGTCAGTAATGGCAGTGGCACATTGGCCGGCGCCGACGTGACTGATATCGCAGTGAATTGTGACGATATTATGCTCGGCCTGTCGACAAGTGACCTTGATCTAGGCGTGGTGTTAATTGATATGAGCGGTACCGGCACGATCGTTGTAACCAATACCGGCACGCCTGACCTGACGCTAGACGGTATCAGCTCGCCGGCCG
>JBCCHH010000057.1:0-7662 GCA_039028855.1 Pseudomonadota bacterium
AAACGAACGACGGTGAGATTGACGCCTAGCGTTGAAGAAAGCTCTTCAAGGAGTTCTCCAACGGTTCGTTCTGGATCTTTAACATACCGCTGGCTTAGCAGACAATGCTGTTCATTAATCCGCTGGTTCGCCTCACTGATCGCTTTTAGCCTGGCTTCGGCATGCAATTCTTTTGCGCTTGCAACATTGTCTGCCAGTTCATCATTCCGGATTTTTGGGCTCAATTCCGAGGGATCTACGACGGTTGGGGATGCTGCTGCAATGTGAACAGCAATTCCTTTTGTCACTTCTTGAAGTTCGGTGGTTTTAAGCGCAAAGTCATCGTTACACCTGAACTGGACCATTACGCCAATTCGGCCGTGATGGTTATACGATTCAATCATATCTGGCATTTTGTCTTTGAAATTTAATGGCGTTGGGATTTGTAAGTTCGGGTACAACGTTGATTTGTAAACCTGACAGCTATGTCATACATTTCGCCAACCTAGCGAAACTGTACAGCTCAACAGGCTTTGCTCAAGTATTGGCTATGTGTTCCTTTCTCCAAACCGAAGGCGATGTACCGGTCTGTTCCCGGAACGCGGCATTGAATGTCGATTTGCTCTGAAAGCCGGATTCCAGCAACAGGTCGGTCAAGCTTACATGCGGTTGTTCGGTCATCAGTTGCTGCGACTTTTCGATGCGGAAGCGATTGACCCAGCGATTGAAGTTGGTGCCGTGTTCGAGGTTAATCGTTTGGGATACGGAGCGGGCGGGGATGCGCATGCGACGAGCGAACTGGGCAACGGTGAGATCGGGATTCAGAAAGACCTGACTGTTCAGCATTGCTTGTTCGAGCTGGCCAAGCGTCACGTTCGGATCATTCGACGCGCGTGGCGGTGCATGCATTAACCAACGGACCACTCGGTGACGATGCAGGCAGGCGAGCATCGCCAATCCAGCCGCAAGGATCGAAAGAAGACCCGCCAGGTTGAGAATGCGCGACTGAGCCATTTCGTTGGTGCGGATTTCGAGTTCGATCGCAATCGCGGCATCGATCATTGTGGCAACGAGCATCCAGATTGCCAGCGTGCGTCGCCATCGTAACCAATCGTGTTGCAATATTGCGCTGTGCGGACTGGACGATGGATTGGGCGATCCAAGCGCCAGCCACAGCGCATGCCCAGCCCAGGTCAAAAACAACAGCAGGTCTGTCATGTGGGGATTGAGCCATTGGGAGAGCGCGACGGCGCCGACAATCGCGCCCTGTAACGCCAGATAGCGCCAGGCCTGCATCGCCGGCAGTGCTTTTTTCGTCCATCCGGTCTGAATATGAAGGGCAATCAAAGCAGGCAGAGCGGCCGCGAGCAGTGGGCGGGCGTCAAGCAGCCAGTTTGGACCTGCCTGAGCAGCCCAGGCCATTGCGGCATAAGAAATAGCCATGACGCCCATAGCGGCGCCAAAGAAAACATGGGTCATACGTACTGAGCGATACGTCACCGCAAATATCGCGATCACGACGGTAAGAGCAGCAGCGACAGCGAAAATGAGGTCCATAAGGCAGTACTCGTGGTGTGCGTTATTTTGGACAATGTTTGCTTTTCGAGCGTCCGAAAACGCGATTCCGGTCGCGCAACGGAGCTCGGTTTCGTAGTCTGAAGTCTGGTCTCTGTCCCATCCGTTTTCAAAAGGTTGCTCGAACCATGCTTCAAATCGTCCGATTGATAATCGTTTCTTTTATCTTCCTTAGCGGCCTGTTTTTGCTCGGCATCTCGCTGAGTGGATGCGCAGCCTCCGAGCGTATCAGTGACGGCCGGATGGTGATCGACAACGTCACGATTGTATCGCCGGAGCGCGCAGCACCTCTGAATGACGCGTGGGTAGTGGTCGAAGACGGGTGGATCACGGATGTCGGCGTAGGCGATGCACCGCGGGTGGGCCGCATACTGGATTTCTCAGGCAGCTTTGTTATACCCGGGCTTATCGATAGCCATGTTCATCTCTATCACGCCACTGGGCTCCGGCGGCAACTGACAGCCGACTATGCAGCGCTCTACGCGGCCTATATGGATCAGATGCCGCGCAGTTATCTGTATTTCGGTTTTACCGGTCTGGTCGAGCTGAATGCCGATTTCGGCAGCAATGACAAATTTAATGCGGCGGCCCTGCATCCGCGTCTGTTCCATTGCGGCCAGGGGGTGGTTCTGCCGGATGGTTTTATGGCCTTAGAGGTGCCGGGTGAGCGCTTCATCGGCACCTTTCCGGGTTTTCTGATCGATTCGTATCGCGACGGTTTTGTTCCGGCTGATGCGGACCCGGCCGAACACACGCCCGATGCCGTGGTTCGTCATATCAAGGCGCAGGGCGGCCGATGCGTGAAACTGTATTACGAGGAAGCGCTGTGGTGGCCGGGCGATGAACCGCTGCAGTTTGAGCTGCCGACGATCGACATCATTCGTGATGTGCTGAGCGCTGCACGTGCGCAGTCGATGCCCGTACTGCTGCATGCGACCACGCCAAACGGGCTGCAGGTCGCGCTTGACGCAGGTGTCGATATTCTCGCGCACGGCATGTGGGAATGGCCCGATCAGGCGTTCGACGCGCCGCTGCCGTTGCCGGAATACCAGAGGCTGATGGACCGCCTCGCGCGCAGCCCGATCAAGCTGCAACCGACCTTCAACACGATCCGTAATACACAGTCGCTGTTCCGGCCCGAAGTATTGCAAGACCCTCGCTGGTCGGATGTCGTGCCCGAAGCCTATTTGCACTATCTTCAGACGGATGCCCAGGCACAGCGCGACACGTTCCTGCGCATGTTCAGCGCGACGATTGAACAAAGCGCGTCGGATCGACCGCTTGCGGAGCTTCAGGAAGCGTTCAATCAACGCTATGAGCGCCTGATCAGGCGCGCCTATGATGCTGGCGCGGATCTGCTGTTTGGGACCGATACGGCGGTTGGCGGATTCGGCTGGAGTTCGCCGCCAGGCCTCGCCGGGTATTGGGAAATTCAAACCTGGGCGCGTGTCGGCATACCGCTGGACGAGATTCTGGCGGCGATGACGATCGACAACGCGACCGCCTTCGGCCTTGAAGCTGAGCTTGGCACGGTCGAGCCAGGAAAACGCGCGGACCTGGTGATTCTGAGACAAAATCCGCTTCAGTCAGCGACAGCGTATGACACCATTTCGCATATTGTCGTAGATGGCGTATTGATCAATCGCGAGCAGTTATCGGCCCGGCTCGATAGCAGTCCGCCTTGAACAGAACGCGGACTGCCGAAAGGTTCAACCGCTGACCTTGCCGTTGTAATAAATCTCCTCATCGAGCTCGCCTTCGGATTTGGCGACGATGCAGGTGACGGTGGCATCACCCGTGACATTCACGGCCGTGCGGGTCATGTCGAGCAGGCGATCCACGCCGAGAATCAGGGCGATGCCCTCAGCCGGCAATCCGACCGAGGCGAGCACACCGGCCAGCAGAATCAATCCAACGCCGGGCACGCCGGCGGCGCCGACCGAGGCCATGATGACCATTACGACGACCATCAGATACTGGCCGACCGTCAGATCAACGCCGAAGTATTGAGCAATAAAGCCCGTCGCGATGCCCTGCATGATGGCGGTGCCGTCCATATTGATCGTGGCACCCAAGGGAACGGTGAACGAGGCGACTTTGTTATCGGCGCCGAGCCTCTTTTCGACCGTACGCAGCGTGACTGGAATGGTCGCACCCGAGGATGCGGTCGAGAATGCGAATGCCAAGACGGCTTTCATCTTGCGGAAAAACACCAGCGGATTCAGGCCGCCGACAAAGCGCAGCAATAGTGAGTAGGTTACGGTCGCGTGGATGACAAGCATCACGAGCACCAGCAGCACGTATTTAAGCACGCCGAGAAAGGTCTCCCAGCCGGTCGTAGCACCGAGTACCGCAATCAGGCAGAACACGCCGTACGGCGCCATCAGCATGACGAAGCCGACCAGGCGCATAATGACTTCGTTGAAGTCGGAAAAGAACTGGACGATGCGCTGGCCGGCCGGGTTGGACATCGCAATCGACAAGCCGACCAGCACGGCGAAGATGATGATCGGCAGCATATCGCCGTTGGCCATGGACTCGACCGGGTTGCGTGGGATCATGTCGATCAGCACCTGACCAAACGAGGGCTGCGCGGCAATTTCGCGCTCGACCAGTTCGGCCGGATTGGCGCCAACGCCGGGTTGTACAATGATCGCGGCAATCAGTGCGAGCGTGATCGCTATGCCGGTAGTGAGCATGTACAAACCGACGGCTTTGCCGCCTAAGCGGCCGAGTTTTTTCGGGTCGCTAAGCGAGCTCACGCCGGTAATTAATGAAACGAATACCAGCGGCACCACCAACATACTTAAAAAGCGAATAAACACTTCGCCGACAACAGTTAGAACACCACCGATCAGAAACGCTTGTGCCCATTCCTGATTGGCGACCGTCAGGTTCAGCACGACGCCGAAAACCAGGCCGAGAACGAGCCCCAGCAGGATGCGGTTGGAAAGTTTCTGGTGATCGAAATCGTGCTCTGCCATTATGGAACCTGCTCGGGATCAGATCGCAGAGTAACCGAAGCGCACTGATTCATGCAACGATGAATCCTCCAACAAACAGTGAAAGCGACTCGGGCAGTCAAGCTTTCAAAGGTGTAAATCCGCTACACTGCCAGGCTTTGCAGTAAAAGTATTGAACCATGAACGAAGCGCCCAAAAACATGGATACGAACGATGCCGAAACTGGCCCGGCCCACTTTATCCGTAACCGGATTCGTAACGAAATTACACATGGCCATGTCGATCAGGTCATTACGCGTTTTCCGCCCGAGCCGAACGGCTATCTGCACCTCGGTCACGCCAAATCGATCGTGCTGAATTTCGCCATGGCCGAAGAGTTTGGCGGCCATACCAATCTGCGTTTCGACGATACCAACCCGATCAAAGAAGAACAGCGCTACATTGATGCGATCCGCGACGACGTGCGCTGGCTCGGCTTCGAGTGGAACAACGAGTGCTATGCCTCGGATTATTTCGAAACCTTGTTTGACTATGCGCTGCATTTAATCGACCATGATCTGGCTTATGTGGACAGCCAGAATGCCGACACGATTCGCGAGCAGCGCGGCACGCTGACCGAGCCGGGCCAGAACAGTCCGTTTCGCGATCGGCCGAAAGCCGAAAGCCGTGATTTATTGCAGCGCATGCGCAGCGGAGAGTTCGCCGATGGTGCGCACGTGCTGCGGGCCAAAATTGATATGGCCGCGCCCAATATCAATCTACGCGACCCGGTGTTGTATCGCATTCGTCATCAGCAGCATGCGCGTACCGGCAACGATTGGTGCATTTATCCGAGCTACGATTTCGCGCACGGTCAGTCCGATGCGATTGAGCACATCAGCCATTCGCTATGCACGCTCGAATTCGAAGACCATCGGCCGCTGTATGACTGGTTGATTGAGCACTTACCTGTGCCGTCCAAGCCGCAGCAGATCGAATTTTCCCGACTGAATCTCAACTTCACCGTACTGTCCAAACGCAAGCTGTCGCGCCTGGTCGATGAAGGCTTCGTCAGCGGCTGGGATGATCCGCGTATGCCGACGCTGGCCGGAATTCGTCGTCGCGGCTACACGGCCGAAGCAATCCGCGCGTTCTGTACTGAAATTGGCGTGACCAAATCCGAAAGCATTATTCCGTTCGGCGTGCTCGAAAACGCGTTGCGTAACGATCTCAACCCGCGCGCGCCACGACGCCTGGCAGTGCTCAAGCCGCTCAAAATCACGCTGAGCAATTTCCCCGAAGGCAAGACCGAATGGCTGGAGTTGCCGAACCACCCGCAGAACCCGGAACTGGGTACGCGCAAGGTACCGATCACGCGAGAAATCTACATCGAGCAGGACGATTTTATGTTCGACGCGCCGCGCAAGTTTTTTCGTCTCAAACCCGAAGGCGAAGTGCGGCTTAGGGGCGCGTTTATCATCCGCTGCGATGAAGTCGTGCAGGATGGCAACGGCAAAGTGATCGAGCTGCGCTGCTCGCTCGACCCGGAATCGCGTTCGGGCCAACCCGGTTCGGATCGCAAGGTCAAAGGCACGATTCACTGGGTCTCGGCCGAACATGCCGTGACTGCCGAAGTGCGCCTGTATGATCGATTGTTCTCGGTGCCGAATCCGTCGGCCGATAAAGATAAAGACTTCACGGAATTCCTCAATGCCGAGTCCTTGACCGTGCTGTCCGATGCGAAACTCGAACCGCGCCTGGCCGAGATGAAGCGCGGCGAGCTGTGTCAGTTCGAGCGCACGGGTTACTTTACGCCCGATACTGACAGTCGGCCCGATGCGCTGGTCTTCAATCGCGCCGTGACCTTGCGCGATACCTGGGCCAAGCTTGAAAAACAGTTTGGCTGAGGTTGCATAAACAGTACGCAATGCAATGAGCCAACCAGCCGTTCGTCTGTTGTTGAGCGTAGCGGCGCAAATAGCAGTGCGTGCGGCTACAGCCGGGCCGCTTAGACTAGCGCTGACTGGGCTGTTTTTGATCGTGCTGATGCTGGTTTTGGCCATGCTTGCCCAAGGCGCTGATCGAATATTGATCGTCCTGGCCGGTCTGCTGTTGGGCTGGCTGCCAAGTCGCAATCGCATGTTGAAAATCAGCCAGCAAATGATGCTGGGTTGGCCAGCCACGCTGGCGGTGGGGCATGTGGCGCGAATTCTGCTGGCCTGGCTGCAGGCGGCCGTGCCGGTGTTATTGTTACTGGTTTTGAATACGCTGGCAGCCTGGTTGATGGGAGCCGATTCAGTCAGCTTGATGGCTGCCCTGTTTGCTGCGCTTGTGGGCGCCGTTTTTGCCGGGTTTTTCCTGCCTGCAAAAACACTGCAGCGTTATCCCGATTCACGTTATCGGCGCGGAACACCTGTCGTTCAAGCGCGCTTTAATCTGAAGCCGATTGAGCACGATCTGCATGCGTTGGTGGCAGCCAGAATGCGGCCTGAGGAGTTGGCCAAGGCGCTGGTGCCGTTGTTTCTGATCGTGCCGAATCAGATATCTGTGCAGGCCTTTGTGCTGATGATCCTGCTCGGTACAGTTGTGCTGTACGGTTCTTTTTTGCTCGCGGCCTTGCCTGCGAGTATCCGAACGGCGAAAAGTTGGCTATCCAGTGCGCCGATGTCGGTTAAACAATTCAAGTACGTGTATCGTCGCGCACTCTGGCCGCGTTTTGTATTGATGAGTTTGCTCATGTTTCCGATGCTGATCACCTCATTGAACTGGCTGCCGGGCTTGCTGTGCATGGTTTTGCTGGTGCTGCTGCTTATGATCTGGCTGGAAATCGAGTTCCTGCGCAATCTGCTTAAACCAACGGCTGGTAAGTTGATATGACCGGTATGGACGGGATCGTGCAAACGCGCAATCTCAGCGCCGGCTACGATCTGCCGGTGCTGGCGGACGTGAATCTTGAGCTGCCAATGGGTGTTTGGTGGACGTTACTTGGGCCGAATGGCTGTGGAAAAACCACCCTGCTCGATACACTGGCCGGTCGCTTGCCCGCGCTCAGCGGCGAGGTTCGGATCGACGGTCATGCGATGCAGGATAAGCCGATCTCAGCCAAACGTGCGCTTGGCTATGCGCTACCGCCGTACCGGCTGCCTGATCGATTGACCGGGCGCGA
>JBCCHH010000058.1:0-7661 GCA_039028855.1 Pseudomonadota bacterium
CGGCAATAATGCTATCGATCTGCCGGAACTGGCTGCAGCGTATGCGTATGGGCTGGCCAGAAACCACCCGTTTGTGGACGGCAATAAACGCACCGCCTACGTCGCCTGCAGAACATTTCTGGTGCTGAACGGCTGGGATATGATCGGCCCACTGCATGAACGCTATCCCATTTTCCTCGCCCTGGCCTCGGGCGAGCTGGCTGAAGCCGAACTGATCGACTGGTTGCGAACACACAGCCGGCCCGAGGGCGTAAGCGACGCCCGAAGCGACTACCCGATGACACAAGAAGAATAACCAGCACAACCACACCATGCGACAAAGCCGCCGTTTAGACTGTGCGGCGATGAATTCGACAGCAGCACTGGATTTCGACGTACTCGTCATCGGCGCCGGCGCGGCCGGGCTGATGTGTGCGATTGCGGCCGGGCAGCGCGGCCGGCGCGTGCTGGTGCTCGATCATGCAAACAAAGTCGGCAAGAAGATCCTGATGTCGGGCGGCGGACGCTGCAACTTCACCAATATGTACTCGACGCCGGAAAACTTTATTTCGGCTAACCCGCATTTCATGAAATCAGCTTTGAGTCGCTACACGCCGTGGGATTTCATCGCACTGGTTGAAAAACATAGCATTCCGTATCACGAAAAGAAGCTCGGTCAGTTGTTTTGCGATCGCAGCTCAAAAGATATCGTGCGCATGTTGCTCGATGAATGCACAGCAGCCGGCGCACAGGTGCATACGCATTGCCCGGTCGAAATTCTGGAACTTGGCCGGCCGCATCGGTTTTCCAGCCCGCTCGGTGAAATGCGCTGCGAATCGATTGTGGTTGCAACCGGCGGCTATTCAATTCCGAAGATGGGCGCGACCGGCTACGGTTTTGATCTGGCGCGCAAACTCGGCATGAAGGTATTGCCCACGCGCGCCGCGCTCGTGCCGATTGTATTAAACAAGCGCAAACAGGAACAGTTCGAGGGGTTGGCTGGTGCATCGCTGGATACTCGCACACATGCCGATGGACCCGAATTTCGCGAGAATATTCTGTTCACGCACAAAGGCCTGAGTGGCCCGGCCATCCTGCAGGCTTCATCCTACTGGCAAATCGGTCAGCCAATACACATCGACCTATTTCCTGACGCGTCGATCACCGAGTTGATTGAACAGGCACGCAGCAACCGTCCGGCTCAAAGCCTGAAAAACTTCCTGGCTGAACGTCTCACCCGACGCATCGCTGAGCGCTGGTGTGAACTGTGGCTCGAAAATAAACCACTGGGTCAGCTCAGCCGCGACGATATTCAAACGATTCAGGTCAAATGCCAGCCATGGTCGATCTGGCCGTCAGATACCGAAGGCTATCGTACAGCCGAAGTCACGCTGGGCGGGCTGGACACCGATGAACTTTCATCACAAACCCTGCAAAGCCACAAACAGGCCGGTTTGTACTTTATTGGCGAAGTTGTCGATGTGACCGGTCATTTGGGCGGACACAACTTTCAATGGGCCTGGGCCTCGGGCCATGCGGCCGGTCAATTTGTCTGAACCAATGCCATTTTCGTCAATCTGACGGCCTGATCGTATAATTGACCACCAATACCTAACAGCAGCACCCGTATGGAACGTTCGGACGGAATCCTTAAACAGCTATTCGCACGCCGCGTACCGCAGATTATCGGTTTATACATTGCCGCCACCTGGATGACGGTGGAAATCGGCGAGTGGGTCACCGAACAACTGAACCTGTCAGGCAGTCTCGTGTTTTATGTGTTCGTGCTGATGGCCGCGTTGCTGCCTGCGGTGGCGGTGCTGGCCTGGAACCACGGTGCGCCGGGCCGCGACCAATCACCACGCGGCGAAAAATGGTTTGTTTCAGCCAATGCCGCAGTTGCACTACTGCTCTTGCTGGTCGTAGCCGAATTCAGCCCGATGGGGAACGTGTCGGACGTACAGGCCGCAACCATTGAAAAAGTTGTGATCGATGAAGCGGGCGAAGAGCAGGTCTTTCAGGTTGCACGCGAAGGCTTCCACAAGCGCGTCGCGCTATCCTTCTGGACTTCCGCCAACGCGGATAGCCAACAGCAGAGCGCTTGGGAAGGCTATGCCACCCCCTGGCTGATCAGCGTAGGTCTGAATTTCGATCCACTACTTTCGGCCAATACGCCTTACCTTTCCGGTACGATTGACAAATTGAAAGAGGCGGGCTTCGACAACGGCACGGGCGAACCACTGGCACTCGCCCTCCAGATTGCGCGTAACAACCGGGCTGATTTTCTGATTCGCGGTGTATACGAATCCGGCGATAGCGGCTATCGCCTGACTGCGCGCGTGTACAACGCTCAATCCGGGCGCCAGATCAATGAGCATCTGGCCGAAGGCGTCGATTTGATTCAGGCCGTAGCGGCATTGAATGAGCAGATCAAACCCAGCCTGGTCGGCAATATCGAGCGCGATGCCGATGCGTTTGCCAATGTGCAGCTCGCTGAAGCAGCAACCGGCAACATGCTGGCCCTGCAAACCTTGATTGACGGCCTCAATGCCTGGCTGATCAACAACGATTACCCAGTCGCCATCAACAATCTGAACCAGGCACTGGATCAGGATTCCGAATTTGCCCTGGCCCACTTCTGGCTGCATGCGCTGCACCGTTTAAACGGCGATTTAGCCGCTGCCACTCAAGCCACCGAGGACGCGCTGCGGTTCAGCTACAAACTGCACTCAGAAACCAGCTTCATACTCAAAGCCAATGGCTACGGTATGCAGGGCGATGTGGAAAAAGCCATTCGCGTACTGGATATGTGGACTCAGGTTCACCCCGAAAGCGAGACCGCCTGGATTACGCTGGCGCAAAATTATCTTTTTCTGGGTGATCCCGAGCAGGCCAAAACCGCACTATCTACGGCACAGGAAATCGACCCGGACAACGCCACGATCTATCGTTTATCCGCTCGCGCAGAAGAGCTTTCGGGTAACCTCGAGCTGGCCACCCGACAGATGAACGATTATCTGGAACAGCAACCCGAGGATTACACGGCCTGGCTATCGCTGGCCAATATGCATCTGCGCTCAGGCCAGATTGAACAGGCGCGCGAAGCCTATGAAAGCGCATCAATTACCGGCAGCGATACCTTCGCCGCGGAACTCGGCATCATTCGTACCGAGGCCTTTGGTGGCAGTATCGAACGTGCGCTGCGCATGCTCAACGAAGAGATCGAGCAACACCAGCCCGGTACAGACCTATCGCAACTGATCTTTGACAAGAGCCTGCTGCTGGCCCACGCAGGTCGTCCGCAGGCCGCGCTCGACCTGCTCGACCAGTATGAGCCGCAGTTGCGGCAATCGCTCGCGCCCATTCTGTATGTGAGCAATTTGGCCGATCTTAAAGTGAACTTGCTGTTGTCATTGGGCCAAACCGACCAGGCCATGATGGTGTTTGAGCAATTACAGGCTGAGTTAGCGCCACCTACCGACCAACTCATGCTGAACACGCTGCTGCTGGTGCTCGAGGTGACTGGCGATACCGCTGAAGTCGAGCAAATCTATAACCAGCTCGCTGAGTTTTATGAGAACTTCGATTTTGCTGGCAGTGCGCCGTTTACGCTGCAGGCCGAAGCCATTTTTCTGGCAACTCAGGGTAATTTCGGCGAAGCCAGTGAGCGGATTGCGACTGCCCTGGAACGCGTTCGCAACAGCAGCCTCAATTCGCACATCACCTTCATCGATCAACTGCAGCTCGCGCTGACGCGCTATCAACTGGCCGATGGCCAGCCTGAAGCGGCTAAAGCTACAATTGAAAATCTATTGCGCACCAACCGCAATCATGGCTATGGCCAATGGCTGCAAATCCTAGTTGAACAGGCGCTGGTTGAAAAGAACCAAAGTAATAATGGCCGAGTACAAGAACTACTCGATCGTCTACTTGAACAGTGGCAGGACGCCGAACCGGACTATCCTCCCTATCAGCAGGCACTCGCGCTGCAAGAAACGCTCAATGGATAAGCAAGGAATGCTTGAGCAGCAATCGCGAATGTCAACAGTAATCACCCTACCGATGGCTTTCGCCGCATACTAGCGTTATGGGCCTGTTACTTTTCTATCTATTCCTCGCCGTCGGCGTTTCGTTTTTGTGTTCAATCCTCGAAGCCGTACTGCTTTCGGTGACCCCATCGCACGTTGCTGTGATGAACGAGCGCGGCAGCAAAAGCGGCAAAAAACTGCGCGAGCTCAAGCGTAATATCGACCGTCCGCTATCGGCCATCCTGAGCCTGAACACGATTTCACATACCTTCGGCGCAGCCGGCGTCGGCGCGCAGTCGCTGGTAGTGTTCGGCAGTGCCTGGGTCAGCGTGACCTCGGCGGTAGTCACCCTATTAATTCTCGTGTTCTCTGAGATCATTCCGAAAACGCTCGGCGCGACTTACTGGAAGCAATTGGCCGGCTTTACCGCGCATGCCTGTCAGGTCCTGATCATTCTGACCTGGCCGCTGGTGGTGATGTCGAAATACATCACGCGCTGGCTGGCCAAGAAGAACCACGGACCCAGCATCAGCCGTGAAGAATTTCGCGTACTCGCCCAGGTCGGCACCGAAGAAGGCATCTTCGCCGAAGAAGAATCGAATATTTTTCTGAATCTGATCCGGTTCAGCGCGATTCGCGTCGAAGACATCATGACGCCGCGCGTAGTCGTGCGGAAATTCCAGCACGATATGACGCTGGATGAAGTCAAGCAGCAATCCAGTACGCTGAATTTCTCGCGCTTCCCGATATTCGGCGACAGCGATGAGGACGTCAGCGGCTACGTACTCAAATCCGATATCATGCTCGCGCTAGCCGAAGGGCGCGGCCAAACGAAACTGAAAAAACTCAAACGCAACGTACTGTTCGTACCCGAGTTCATCTCGCTGCGCGTACTGTTCGGCCAACTGCTGGCCGACCAGGAGCACTTTGCCGTGGTCGTCGACGAATACGGCGACATGGCCGGTGTGGTCACGATGGAAGACGTGCTCGAAACCCTGCTCGGCATGGAAATCGTCGATGAGAGCGATGCGATCGAAGACCTGCGCGGCGCAGCAAGACGTAAGTGGACCGAACGGGCGAAAAAGCTTGGCCTCGAACTGCCGATCAGCGCAGCCGAGGCCTCGAGCGAAGCAGAAGCCGGTGAGCAATCCGCACAAGCACCTGACGAGACAAGGCTCCGTTAAATCCTAATCTTCTGCATTCAGCGCCGCTGCGCGGACGCAGCAAGCATGAGACGCTGCGATCAACTGCACATCATTTACTGCAGCTCAATCACCTGCTCATCGCCCGGCGCCAGCATCAGTTCCTGTGCCCGGCCTGAACCTTCGACTTCAAGCCGGTAGCGTCCAGGCGGCAGTTGCACAGCGTCACCGTCGACGACGCCCTCGACAACCACTATGCCGGCCTGATCGCGCACGAGGAAAGGTATGCGCAGCGATTGTTCCAGCGCGGCATCCAGCCCTTCGGCATCGGCGGCATCCAGATAGTCGCCGCCGCCGAGTTCGGCCCATTCGGTGAATTGTGCTTTCAGCGTTTCGTCATCAATCGCGAAACCGACGATATTGATTCGCACATCAATGCCGGCCGCCTGCAGCGCTTCAATTGCAGCTGCAGGATCACCGTCACAGGTTTCCTCGCCATCGGTCAACAGCACGACCAGCCTGCGACCCTCGGCTGCACTCAGATCGCCTTTGACCGCGGCAATGGAATCAGCAATCGGCGTGCGCGCAAGATTGATTGCTTCGATCGGCTCAAGCCGCGACAGAAAATCGGCCTTGTTCAACGGAGCCAGCGGAATCTCCAGATCCGTTCGACAGCTACCCGCTTCGCGATGACCGTACACCCTGAGCGCCAGCGGCAAACCGTCCGGCAGCGATTCTTCCACCGTGCGACGAAGCGCGGCCTTGGCGATATCGATCCTGCGACTGCCCTGCATGCGCTTGAGCATGCTGCCGGAAGCATCCAGAATCACGGCCACGGCACCGCGCGCGGCCGGATCCGGTCCGGTTTCGCCGGCCATCACCTGCAGCGTGGCCGGCGCCGGGTCTTCAACCTGAGCGAAGCCCACCTCGACCGAAAAATCGACCGGCCGCTTGAGCCAGGCCACGGCACGCTCGAAGCCATGCGCGAGCGAGCCGAAACCGCTGACATACTGAAAATGCCCGCCGCGTACGCGCGCCCAGTTCTGCATCAGATCGATCTCAATGTCGGGATTGCCGGCGAACGCACCTTCAGACGTCAGCTTCATCGCGAATACTTGCGGCTGACCACGCTGAAGATCGGACCACAGGCTTTCGCTCGTGCCGGTTGCCGCATCGGTCAACAGCAGCACGGCCTTCTTGCCGGGCCGGTCGATGAGTTCACGCGAGGCAGTCGCCAGCGCAGCTTCGGCTTCGCTGGAGCTGGTTTCGCGCGGATAGCTGGCCATCATCCGCGTCAGCGGGTATGGGTAGCCCATCCAGTTTTCCAACAATGGGCGCTGATAACCGAATGGCAGCAGGTTGACTTCATCACGGCCCGGTTGGACGGTTTCGGCGTAGCGCATCAGCGCGGCAGATATGGTCGGCAGCCAGGCCGAGACGCTACCTGAGGTATCCCAGCTGAAAATCACCGAGCGCGGCGGTTCGAACACTTCGAGCCAGTATTCCCTGCCCGGTTCGACCCAGGCCTGCCAGCGTGCCGAATAGCCGTCCGATTCGACCGGGTACAGCTCGACCGCCCCATCGGCCGCATCGATCAGGCGCGGCGCGCCTTCCAAGGTTGGTCGGCCGCTCAGGTTCAGTTCAAGCTGATTCTGATCAGCCGGTACCGTCAGCCGGTACCAGGACGAGTATTGATCGAGCAGCGCGCGCCCGGGTCGGGGTTGTTCCGGCAGCAATTCGAGTGCACGATCCCGACTCGCATGATCCGGCTCGCCGACCAGACCGGAAAACGCCGGCGGCTGCTCCGCTTCAAACGGACCGACCGAAGACAGATGCCCCCACTCGCCGATCACGCTCGGCCCGTCGGCTTCAAACACGTCGATCTGGTCCGGCAATTCGATCGTGCGCGCTTCCTGATCGAGCTCGAACACAAAGCGCAGATAGCGCGCCCAGACCGGCTGATCGAGCGCGATGTCGATACGATCGTCTACCCACTCTACTTGTTGAATTTCGCGCCACGGCCCGATCGGACTGACGCTGCCGGCGAACACGCGTACCCGCGCCGGACGCACCCGGGAACCGGACTCGGACAGCGACGTCCAGCCCAGTGCGCCGATGCGCGCGGCGCGCAGATGCTCGAAGCCGAGCACGATTTCGGCCTGACTTTGACCTCTTACATCCAGCGCCGGCGACACCTCGTCACGCAGCAGCAGACCGGTATCAAAACCGCCGTTGCGGATCCACGGATCGGCCCAGACCAGATGGCCACCAAGCGCGGGATCGGCCAGGTTCAGCGGCTCTTCATGCAGCCGCCAGCCGGCGTCGGCAATGACCTTGAATTCACCGAGGCGAACGATATTGAACGCGGCCGCATCGCCAAGGTTGGCGGTCAGCGGAATCAAGCGCACGTAGCGCGCCTGAACCGCCTCATCCAGCACGAACGCCTGCTCGCGGCCCGTCGGCTCAAGCGTGCCGTTGAGTACCGGCTCGAACTGCTCGCCGTCGAGCGAAA
>JBCCHH010000059.1:0-7641 GCA_039028855.1 Pseudomonadota bacterium
AATCAATGCATTACTGCTTAACTGTTCGATTTCAGTATTGGTAAAGTCTACTCTGTCACGGACTACTGCACCCAGTGTTTGCATATCCATGTGGCGAAGTGGAATTCCGTCAAATGGATCCTTAAAAGTTACTACAAAGCTGTCAAAACTGTTGGGCGTATGGACTCTATACTCGGAAAGCCTCTAATATCAGGCTCTCCTAAAAACTTAACTATCGCTTCAAGCGGAACAAACTCTGGCAAGACCTCCAAATCAGCCCAGGTTAACTCTTTAAACTCGTTAGCTTGATCAAATTCATTAGCTACATCTGCGATAACGTTGTTTGCCAAAATAATGGTAATACAACCGAAAACAACCATCAGCTTAAAAACAGCCATGTAATACTGTTTGAGCATTTTTCTTCTCCAAAATTAAGTAATGCGTTAACTTGTTTTGCCAGCTTTACTAAGCTTTAAAGCTGACACTTTGGTTTAAGCAAACACTTCATACTTTCAGAGTTGCTTGATAATGGCTAGCATGGATATAAATCTGATGCAAAAGCTCAAAGCAGCAAACGGCCCACGAACAGTTGCAATAAATATTTAAATTGTTTATTGACAACAGCAAGTACGCCAAAAAATGGAAACCACAAAAGTGATCAGAGATTTGTTAAGAGCTAATGTTGTCTACCTATGCTTAAACGCCATATTACGCAATATACGCATTTTTACTAAAAATGCAAGAATAAATAATCAATACTACCTTGCAGATCCAATACTGTTTTTTATGTTGTTGTTTTATCTGCTTTTTTCGCTCTGATTTTGGATCAGGAATCGGCACCGATTTGAACCCTTGCTCACCACTATCCACTTGATAGTGCACCGCACGATCTTTAATCGTCAGCACGGGACTGCGCGGTTTTGCCTTGTTGGCCGATTTATCCGCTGTTGGCTTAGCCGTCGCAGGGCCATCTATCGGTAAGGGTTGATCGAACCGCGGCACGGCCTTCAACAACATTTCTGTGTACGGATGCTGTGGCGAGGCAAAAAAGCGGATCGACATCGGCCCGCTCAAACACCTCGCCATCGCGCATGACCAGAACGTGATCGCTCGAGCCGGCGATTACGCCGAGGTCGTGGGTAATCAGCATGATCATCGTCGACGACTGCTCGGCCAATTCGTCCAACAGGCGGATGATCAGTAATTACACCGTCACATCCAGCGCCGTGGTCGACTCATCGGCAATCAGGCTATCGGGCTGACAAAGCAGGGCCCATGGCAATCATCACGCGCTGGCACATGCCGCCGGAAAGCTCAGCGGAAACTGGCGCATGCGCTGGGCCGGGTTATTGATACGAACCTGGTTAAGCATTTCTTCGGCCCGCATGCTCGCCTCGCCTGCGTTTCAGGTTGCGGTGATGCGTGAGCACTTCGATCAGTTGATCGCCAATCGAAAGATAGAGGTTAAGTGAGCTCATCAGGTCCTGAAAAATCATCGAAATGCTCGAACCGAGAACCCGCGTCGGCTCCTGTGTCGACATGCCGAGCAGCTCCTGGCCGCGATATCGGACCGAGCCCGTCGCGCGGCTGTTCTCGGCCAACAGTCCAAGCATCGCCAGCGCCGACTGCGTTTTGCCCGAGCCGGATTCGCTGACTACGCCTAGTTTCTCACCCGGATCGAGATCAAAGCTCAGTCTATTGACGGCATGCACCTCGCCTTCAGGTATACCGAAGGTGACGTTCAGATCGTTGACTTCAAGCAGGGCCATGACTTAGCTCCATCGATGAGAATGCATTATCGATCGCGTGGATCGAGCGCATCGCGCAAGCCATCGCCGAGAAAGTTGAACGCGAATAAGGTTAGAGCCAGAAACTCTACAAAAGCGATGTCGCGCTAGAAGGGAAGCTTACGGCAGCTATAAGTCTATGCAGCATCAAGGCGTTTAATAAATTCTTCTGTAGATAATGTTGTCACTTAGTACTTACTAGATTCTTTCATGCCGAATACAAGCTACTCGATGCAGTGCTGTTTCTTCAGTATGGTTTTCCATCACCTCATCCAACTTAGGTACCTGTTCCACACACTCACCCGCTGCATACGGACAACGAGTCCTGAATACACAACCCGATGGCGGGTTGGCTGGCGAGGGCAATTCACCGCCGAGTGAGTTTCTTGTGCGTTTGCGCTCGGCCACCGGATCAGGAATCGGCACCGATTCAATTAGCGCGCGTGTATACGGATGGCGCGGGTTGTGGTAGATGCTGTCGCGGTCGGCCAGTTCCATGACTTTGCCGAGGTACATAACCAACACGCGATCGGAGACATGGCGCACGACGGACAGGTCATGGGCGATAAAGATCAGTGACAGGCGTAATTTTTTCTGCAGGTCTTTGAGCAGATTGATGATCTGGGCCTGGATGGATACGTCGAGCGCGCTTACGGGTTCATCGCAGACAACGAGTCGGGGATTGACGACCAGCGCGCGCGCAATGCCGATACGCTGACACTGACCGCCGGAGAATTCGTGCGGGTAGCGATTGATCTGCTCGGGCAGCAGACCAACCATTTTCAGCATGCCGGAGACGCGCTCGCGGATTTGCAGCCTGGACATGGACGGGAAGAAATTCTTCAGCGGCTCACCGACGATCTGGCCGACGGTCATGCGCGGATCAAGCGAGCCGAGCGGATCCTGAAAAACCATCTGCAGTTCGCGGCGCTTGTTGCGCATCTGTTCTTCCTCGAGGTCGGCGAGGTTTTCACCCATCCAGACAATACGTCCGCCGGTCGGCCGCACCAGGCCGAGAATGGCGCGCGCCAGGGTCGATTTGCCGCAGCCCGATTCACCGACGATGCCAAGGGTTTCGGCCGGCTGCAGGTCAAAGCTGATGCCATCGACCGCGCGCACGGTTTGCTGTTTGGGTTTGAGCCAACCGCCCTCTGCGTCGATCTGAAAATGGACCGATAAATCTTCGATTTTCAATAACGGCGCACGCATCAGGCGCTTCCTTGTTCGGTCGTAACTTCGGATACCAGCGGTAATGCATCAAGATGGCAGCGCTTGAGCCGTCCGGGCGTAGTTTCGCGCAGTTCGGGGTGCGCGGTGCAGCGATCCCAGGCGTATTCGCAGCGCGCGCGAAACGGGCAGCCGACCGGCAACCGTAAAAGATCGGGCGGATTGCCGGGGATGGCGTTCAAAATACCCGAATCGTCGCGGTCCAGACGCGGCACGGACTGGAGCAAACCTTCAGTATACGGATGCGCAGGCGCGGCGAATAGAGGATCGACATCGGCCATTTCCATCGCCTCGCCGGCATACATCACCAGCACCCGATCGCACAGGCCAGCAATCACGCCGAGATCGTGTGTAATCAGCATGATCGCAGTCGAGGACTGCTCGGAAAGCTCATCCATCAGCAGGTTGATCTGCGACTGCACGGTCACATCCAGCGCCGTGGTTGGCTCATCGGCAATCAGAATATCAGGCTGACACAGTAGGCCCATGGCGATCATCACGCGCTGGCACATACCACCCGACAGTTCGTGCGGAAACTGGCGCATGCGCTGGGTGGGGTCGCTGATCTGCACTTGATGGAGCATTTCTTCGGCTCGCATGCGTGCTGCGCGACGTTTAAGGTTGCGGTGATGAGTCAGCACTTCAATCAACTGATCGCCAATCGACATATACGGGTTTAGCGAACTGATCGGGTCCTGAAAAATCATCGAAATACTGGAGCCGCGAATACTGCTTAACTCCTGCATCGACATACCGAGCAGTTCCTGACCGCGGAACTTAACCGAGCCGGTCGCCCGTCCGTTTTCGGCCAGCAATCCGAGCATGGCCAGCGCGGTTTGAGTTTTGCCCGAGCCGGATTCGCCGACTACGCCCATCGTCTGCCCCGGATCGAGATCGAAACTCAGGCCGTTGACCGCATGCACCTCGCCTTCGGGCGTATCGAACGTAACAATCAGATCGCGGACTTCAAGCAGCGCCATGGCTTGACTCCGTCTGAAAGAATGCTCGGAGACGCATCATCTGTCCCTGGGGTCCAGCGCGTCGCGCAGCCCGTCGCCGAGGAAGTTGAAGGCAAACAGGGTCAACGCCAGAAACACGGCCGGGAACAATAGCGACCACGGCGCGGTTTCAAGCTCCTGCGCACCTTCGTTGACGAGTGCGCCCCAGGAGGTCAGCGGCTCCTGCACGCCGAGGCCGAGGAAGCTCAAAAACGACTCGACCAGAATCACCTGCGGAATGGTCAGCGAAACATAGACCACGACCACGCCGAGCAGATTCGGCACGATATGCCGGCGGATGATCTGACCTTCGTTCGCACCCGTCGCACGCGCGGCTTCGATGAAGTCCTTGGTTTTCAAGCTCAATGTCTGGCCGCGCACGATACGCGCCATATCGAGCCAGTTGACCGCGCCGATGGCAACGAAGATCAGAAAGATATTACGCCCGAACACGACCATCAGCAGAATCACGAAAAACATGAACGGCAGCGCATAAATGGCGTCGACCGCGCGCATCATCAGATTATCAATACGCCCGCCCATATAACCGGCAATCGCGCCATAAGTGACGCCGATCACGAGCGAAACCAGCGTTGCAATCAGCCCGACCAGCAATGAAATCCGCCCGCCGACCATGACGCGCTCGAACAAATCACGTCCGAGCGCATCGGTGCCCATGATGTGGCCGGTTTCAAGCGACGGCGGTGTCGAGTAGTGATCCCAGTCGGGAATTTCATGGTCCCACGGATTGAGCATAGGCCCGATAATTACTATGAGCACGATCATCAACAGCAGGAACATACCCGTTAACGCGGCCTTGTTCTTGCGTAGTCGGTG
Organism: Pseudomonadota bacterium; assembly: GCA_039028855.1. Lineage (GTDB taxonomy): Bacteria > Pseudomonadota > Gammaproteobacteria > Xanthomonadales > Wenzhouxiangellaceae. The sequence goes on from JBCCHH010000059.1 coordinate 4,829, forward strand.
CCAGGCATCGACATACAACGACCGACCCTTCACCTCGCGCCGGTCGAGCGCCTGTTCGAACAGATCGCGGGTGGCTTCATTCATATCGAATCCGCGGATCCAGCCACGCATATAAAAGATCGACCAGAAAATTCATCACGATAATGAGCACGCCATAGAAAATCACCACACCCATCACCAGCGTGTAATCACGATTCAAGGCACCCTGAACAAAATGATGGCCAATCCCTGGAATGGTGAAGATGCGCTCAATCACAACCGAGCCGGTCAAGATACCGGCCGCGGCCGGCCCCATAAATGAAATCACGGGCAGCAGGGCCGGTTTCATCGCATGGCGCAGAATCACTTCGCGCTCGTGCAGGCCCTTGGCGCGTGCGGTGCGGATAAAGCCCGAATGTAGCACTTCAATCATCGAGCCGCGCGTAATACGCGCAATGTAGGCGATCATCGGCAGAGCGAGCGCAATAGTCGGCAGCAGCATGTGCGAGAGCGAATATGACCAGCCACCGGCTGGCAGCCAGCCGAGCATGACCGCGAAGACCAGAATCAATAGCGGCGCGACGACGAAATTAGGCACCGAGATGCCGATCATGGCGATCGACATCGTTGAATAATCGGCAGCGGAATTCTGCCGCAGCGCGGCCCAGGCACCGAGATTCGTGCCGATGATAAAGGCCAGCAGCATGGCTAGCGTACCGAGCGTGAACGACACCGGCGCACCCTGGGCGATAAGCTCATTGACGGTCCAGTCGCGGTAGTGAAACGACGGCCCGAAGTCGAAACGTGCGATCTGCCACAGGTAACGGGCGTACTGCACCACCAGCGGATCATCGAGCTGATATTTGGCTTCGAGATTGGCCTTGATTTCGTCGGGCAGTGCCTTCTCTGAGTCGAACGGCCCGCCTGGGGCAACGCGAATCAGAAAGAACGCGACGGTGATCAGAATCAGCAGCGTTGGGATCGCCGAAAGCAGCCGTTTGAGCGAGTAGTTCAGCATAAGCGCAGTTCGGTCGGCATGACTGCATGGTACCGGCTCCGGTCGCTATTCTGCTGAGGCATCGGCATAGGCGCTTAACTGCCTTCAGGTTCGGTAGCAGGTTGGTCCACATCCATGGTTTCCGCTTCCTCTGCGACCGGGTCCGATAACGCTTCGTTCTTGGTACGCACAAAAAACAGGTGGCGGCTTAAGTGGAAATCCATAATGTTAGGCTGCCAGCCCTTGAGCGTCGGATCGATCAGCCGTTTGGTCACGTAGACATAGACCGGCAGCATGACCTGGTCGGCCAGCAGCATGCGCTCGGCCTCAACCATGAGATTGCGACGGCGGGCCGGTATACGCTCGGTGCCGATCTGTTCGAGTAACAGGTCGTAGCGCGGGTTGTTGTAGCCGGCATGGTTGCTACCGTGCTCGGAATGGAATAGTTCGAGAAAGGTAAACGCATCCTGGTAGTCACCGATCCAGCCAGCGCGAAACACTTCGGTGTTGCGCTTAAGCTCGCGATTGTTCAAAAACACCTGAAACTCTTCGTTGACCAGGCGCGTGCGCACGCCGAGCACCTGCTTCCACATGGCCGCGACCGAAACGGACAACTTGCGATGATTTTCCGAGGTGTTGTAACGCAGTTCCACGTCCAGCGGCCGGTCTTCCGAATAACCTGCCTGCTGATACAACTCACGCGCGCGCTGCTCGCGCTCGGCTTGCGTCCATCCGGCTTCTTCAGGGATGGGTGACGGGAAATCGGGCGTACCGGGTGGAATCAGGTTGAATGTCGGAATTTCGCCGAACTGGCTGACTTTTTCGGTCAAAATGTCCCGATCAATCGCTAAATTCAATGCCTGGCGCAGCGCCAGATTGTCGATAAACGGCTCGCGGGTCAAGTTGAACGAGAAAAAATACGTGCCAAACCAGGGTGAGATCAGCAGCGCATCGCTCAAGTTTTCCTCAAGCCAGCGAAACTGATTGCTCGGCACTTGGTAGGTCCATTCCAGTCCGCCGGCGCGAAAGCGCTGAAACTCGGTGTTTTCATCCTCAATCGGGTGATAGACGACGCGCTCGATAATCGTACGCTCGTCAGCGTGGAAATACGGATTGCGCTCCAGCTCGATTTTCGAGCGCGGCTGCCACTCGGCCAGCCGGAATGCGCCGTTCGAAACCAGGTTGCCGGCGCGCACATGCGCAGCGCCGTGTTGTTCGAGCGATATACCTCCGGTACCAGTGGCAAGCCCAAGGGCGCGGCATCCACGCATCGGGCGGTGTGTCAGGCCATTTTCAATATGGAGTGTTGTGCCATCGCGGCGGCAATGACCAACGGCGAGTTAATAGGCGCCATGTTGGAGGGCGGATTTGAGCCCACAGCGCTTTTGGCGGTGCCCTTGTTTCACGTCAGCGGCTGTCATGCGCAGTTCTTCACCAATCTGCGTGGAGGACGGCGTATCGTCATGATGTACAAGTGGGATGTGGATCGTGCCCTGGACTATATCGAACAAGAGCGCGTTACCTCTGTGGGCGCGGCCCCGGCCATGGTCATGGATCTGTTGGAGTCCGAGCGCTTTCCGCAGGCGGATACCCGCAGCCTGTTCTCGCTGGGTATTGGTGGCGCAGCCACGCCGCCACGGGTGCGCAATCTGCTTAATGAACACAAACCGCAGAACTTTTCCGGTACCGGCTGGGGGATGACAGAGACCAACGCACAGGGTGCCAGCATGACCGGCCGGGCTTTCCTCGAGAAGTCCGGTTCGGCAGGCTTTCCCCATCCCATCGTACAGTTTCGAATCTGTGATGATCAGGGTGAGGCTTTGGCTGCTGGTGAAGC